>NZ_JBYCCV010000009.1:0-97320 GCF_057473825.1 Aliterella sp. E5.1 | reverse complement strand
ATAGGAATACTTCTGTATCACCATTTGAACTGCTAACGCCCGTTTTAGTTCTCTGGGATCGCGCTTGCTATCGATGAAATCGCTCAGAGCTGTTATTTCCACTTGACTGTTCTTTAACAACATCTATCTTCAAGTATATTCTTAACTCCTCTATTTTCACATATGATTCAGGATTGCTATATCTGGGAAGATATTCGAGAAAACAACTTTTATAATCAAACATTTTCATCCCTTGAACAGGTAGAAGATGTACTTTGCCAAGGCTTACTTGAACTTTCTTCTAATAGTGAGCGCCTGCGTTCAATGACTTTCTTCCCTCATCTTCAAATACTACCTCTGACCGCAACTTAGTATAAAAACTGCATCGGCGAGGATTGCTACACTTTTAATCGCTTTTTTGCGTCCATTAAGTTCTTGTCGCAGAATAGCTAGAGTGGAAGCAGAGGGTAAACTAACAATCTCATGGTTCACTATTAGCGGCGATGTAGTTGTGGCTTTACCTGGAATGGGCAAGGCGCTAAATGGCAAGTATTGTAAAGCTCCATCGCCAATGATAACTAACCTTTTCTGCCCTAGTTGCTCGGCTATGGGTGCTAGTAAAGTTTTGCTTAGGGGAATGCCTGCCGAGACTACTCGCTGCGGATTGTTTCTAGATTTGGGATCGGTTACAGTTTTGTAAAATTTCTTGGTAGCAACTTCAATTTCCGCCCGTTTGGGCAATTGATAGCTCTTGATGCCTGTTTTACTGACAACCCACAAATAGCTACGCTTTGTGCCTAAAGAGTATTCTAGTAGCAAAGTACGATCGTCAAGTAATTAAGTAATTGTTGAATTTTTGCGCCCGTTAAAGGTTGTGGTTGCGTTAGGGCAGCGTAGCGAGGGCTATTGGCATGGATTTGAGCTTGAATCGTTTGGTATTGGGCTATTAGGGCTGAGTTTTCTTGTTCTAAACTAACTAACTGTTGTTCTGTGTATTTGCCATTGACTAATTCTAGGCGGCGTTTTTCTAGCGCGTCAAGCTTTTGTTGTGCCGTTGATTCTTGCGCTAATAGCTTTGGTTCTACTCCTTGGCGGATGTCTGCGTTGGCTTCGTTCAAAAGTTCCACCAGAGCGCGGGCGCGATCGCGTTCGCTAATTTCTAATGCCAGAGCGTCATACCCTTTACCTGGTTGCTGGAGGTGCAACTACATCAGCAGATCGATGTAGAATTCGTAGTAATTTTGCACCGAATCTGTAGCAAAGAAAGAAGTACGCAGATCGGCACTTGTCACTTTGGTACGGATAGTTTCAACTATAGCGATCGCGTTTTGAATTGGCGCTTGAGCCGCGGTAAGATTGCCGCTATTTCTTTGGGTTTGAGCAATGTTGTAAAAAGTTTCAGCTTGATTTACGCGATCGCCCAATTTCTGCCACAAGCCTAGTTCCTGGTTGTAAACTGCTACTACTTTTTGCGCCTGGCGTACATCGTAACTCTTGCCTATATTACGCAGAGCGTTAGCTGCTTCTGACGGATTTCCTACTTCTTGGGCTAATGATAAGGCTTGATTGGAGAAATGTAGGGCTTTTTGGCGATCGCCTGCTGCTAAGTACACATTGCTAAGCAAATTAAGAGATTTAGCTGTTCTTAATTTACTTAATTGCTACTTTGGGCAATGTTTATTGAGTGTAGCGATTCCGTGGCATTTTCAGGTCTAGCTACCACTATCGATTCAGATAGTAGCAGAAGACCAACAGTTGTAGCTATAGTGCGATGAGCAAAATTTAAGGTCACTCTCATTTCAGCTATACTCAACCAATTCAAGCAATTTTGCCTAAATATATCAATAATAGTGATATTTTCTAATCAATATGCGATCGCACTTTTGGAGGTATGCGCTCGCCCTTTTAGTTTTAGCGTAGCCAGATTTTGATAGCTATGTTAGCTAAATACTCAGCACGGTTTTTGATTGCCTCTTCGTTCCAAATGTTTACCTTTTTTTGCTGGTAGTATTTATTCAAAGCTAAATTGCTGTTTTTTTGCAAATGAGAAGATTTTTCTTCAAATGGATTCAGAGTTATATCCTGTTAAGGTGAGATTCCCTAAAGTATGTAACCATTTTTTATGAAGATTGGCATGATTTTCTCCTAACATTATCTTCCATTCCTTATTTAAAGATTGAGGCATAATATGCTCAATGTTCAAACCTTCAGGAGCGACGCGCTCTTTACATAGAGATGCTTCTATACTTTCTAGTACCAGTTTTACCCTGTCATTGGAGCCTTTACTACTGTATAAAGATTTATTAACAAAAGCTTGACTAAACTCGTCATCATCTGGGTAACGCTGATTCTTATCAAAACTTACGAGTACAGTATGCAATCCATTAACTAAATTATCAGGCTCTTTCTGTTCTACTTGGTTATATAAATTATTAAAGACAATACCTAAAGATCTAGTTGGTACGTCTGCAAACCAACGACGGATGAAGTAAGATTCTAGATAACACAAAACTTTTTCAAAAGCTTCAAGCGATAGTTTTCCTTCTTCGTATTGATGATAAATATTTAATAGAAATATGTGACAAGTTGTAAAATCCAACCTTTTTAATCTCTCAAACCGTTTTTTTAGCTTAATTTCTGGTTCTTCATCGATGAAATTTAAACGCAGATAGTAGCTAGAAAATCTTATAATATTCTTTAATTCATTTTTAAATTCATCCGTACCGCTCAAATTATCAAAACGTTTTTTTATAGCTTTATAAACCTCTTTCTCATTAATATCCCTGCCATCTTTACGCAGGTAAAACCAGAATGCCTTTGTTAGTTCTCCCGCATATTCCTTATGACTAACGTTCTTTTTAAAACTTTCTTGAAGAAGTAGCCATTGATTGTTGTATATCTCATCTCTCTCTACAAGAGGCAATTTCATAAATATATAATTACGAACTAAATCTGCCTGAGTTAGATCTTCTCCTTTATTATTTAAGCTTTCAAAAATAAGATATGGATTGTCATTAGCATCGGTAGTAATATTCACCAACAATAAATTTTCTAAAAGTATAGTTTTAAATTTTACATAATCTAATTCAAACTCTTCATCAGGGTTTGGTTTTTTAAATTTTGCATCAAAGAATTTATAAGCTTCATATATCTGACCTTCTTTTTTTATATCCTTGGTTTTCTTACTTTGAATAATGTTTTTATACACATCACGGTCGTCCTGAGTGGGTAGTAATTTATAACAATCATCATCCTTCTTAAACTTATTGAGTAAATATAATTCCTCAACTTCCTTCGCAATGTTAGAATCAATTTTTTTAAGATAGGTTCGTAATACAGCTAAAACAATGGTAAGTGTCGTCAAACGTTGTTGTCCATCTATAACGACAAATGGGGATATTCCATCTGCTGTGCCAAATACTGACTGATACTAAGTTGCGCTCCGACATAGCAGCAGGGTTCCTGGGGTATAGCCACTTTTCCTGAATTAAGGATGATTTTTTAGAACGCAACTTGGTATGAGTTACAATTGGACCAAGAAAATAAGAGCCTTGTACTGCACCCGTGTAGAGACTCATTAAGTCTTCCCACAAAGTCTCCCAGTTCTCTTTTTTCCAAGAGTATGGTCTTTGAAAGAAGGGTATTTGAAACTGTTTACCACCTTCTAACAAATTTCGCAGACTGGTTTCTGATGCTTTCATATTTACTCCGTATATTCTTTCCTACATTAAGTTTTCCCAATTTCAGCATGGAAGTTACTATCACAGATTTATATTTCATAACTAAGAAACCAAATTTAGCTAGAGGAATAATTTAATAAAGTGTTTTGATGTAAGCCCCATAAAAATAAGTAGCCCTTTCTGGTTAGAGCGAAAGGACTACTAGAGAACAATAGATTTGTTTACAGACTAGATTAATAGGTATATTCTTGCAACGTTTGTTTCGTGTAAAGAAAACCCCCCTTTCCCACTTGGCATTAACGCAGCGTACCTGCTGGAATACCCAAAATTTCATCAATGCGAGGCATTTCTTCTAGGGGAATTACCCGCCCTTCGTCTTCAAAATTGGCAATTTGGTCGAAGTTGAGATAGCGGTACAAATTGCCAGCAAAAGGATTAATCTTGTTTGCTACAACCTCCATATATTCCTGTACTGTAGGAATCCGCCCTAACATTGCACAAACGGCGGCGAGTTCGGCCGAACCGAGGTAAACTTGCGCTCCTTTACCCATGCGATTGTTAAAGTTGCGCGTTGAAGTGGAAAATACGGTTGTTCCATCTCCTACCCGCGCCTGATTGCCCATACACAAGCTGCATCCAGGCATTTCTGTTCTCGCACCCGCCGCGCCAAAAGTGCTGTAAACTCCTTCTTCTTTCAGCTGATGTTCGTCCATCCGGGTTGGGGGACAAATCCACAGCCGAGTTTTGACAGGTGGTTCGCCTTCTAATACTTTCGCTGTAGCGCGGTAATGACCGATATTTGTCATGCAAGAACCAATAAATACTTCTTGCACTGCATCGCCTGCTACTTCTGATAGTAGTTTGACATTATCTGGATCATTGGGTGCGGCAACTATGGGTTCTTTAATCTCGTTCAAGTCAATCTCAATAATCTCTGCATACTCCGCATCGCTATCAGCTTCCATTAGTACCGGATTTGCTAACCACTGTTCCATCTTGGCAACGCGACGCATAATAGTACGGGCATCTTCATAACCCCGCGCTACCATATTTTTCATCAGTGCAATGTTAGAACGCAGATACTCGGAGACTGTCTCTATACTTAACTTAATCGTACATCCCGAACATGATCGCTCTGCCGTAGCATCAGTTAATTCAAAGGCTTGTTCTACCTTCAAATCGGGCAATCCTTCTATTTCCATAATCCGCCCGGAGAAGATATTTTTCTTGTTTTCCTTAGATACCGTTAACAAGCCTTTTTGAATCGCTATATAGGGAATCGCATTCACAATATCCCGCAATGTCACTCCTGACTGCAATTCACCCTTAAACCGGACTAATACCGATTCCGGCATATCCAAAGGCATCAATCCCAAAGCCCCAGCAAAGGCTACTAAACCCGAACCTGCTGGGAAAGAAATACCCAGGGGGAAACGGGTATGCGAGTCGCCACCAGTACCTACCGTATCGGGTAACAACATCCGATTAAGCCACGAGTGAATAATTCCATCCCCAGGACGCAAAGCAACGCCGCCGCGTTCTGCCATAAAATCGGGCAATTCATGATGGGTTTTAATATCTACAGGCTTGGGGTAAGCTGCGGTATGACAGAAGCTTTGCAGCACTAAATCCGCACTAAAACCAAGACAAGCAAGTTCTTTGAGTTCGTCGCGGGTCATTGGACCCGTAGTATCTTGAGAACCTACCGTAGTCATAATCGGTTCGCAAGATGTATCGGGGTGTACTCCTACTAAGCCGCACGCTTTACCTACCATTTTCTGAGCTAAGGTATAGCCTTTACCTGTATCTACAGGCGGGCGAGGGCGAATAAATATAGGGCTAGGTTCAATTCCTAACGCTGTTCTAATTTTGTCCGTCAAACTGCGTCCAATTAGTAGCGGGATACGCCCCCCAGCACGGACTTCATCAGCAATGCTATCGGGTTGGAGGTTGAAAGTTGAAATTACTTCCCCAGACTCGCTAGTAATTTCGCCTTTATAGGGATAAATAGTAATAATCATCCCGGTTTCCATCTGGGAAACGTCGCATTGAATCGGTAAGGCGCCAGAATCTTCCGCCGTATTAAAAAAGATCGGCGCGATCGCACTTCCCAATATATACCCACCAGAACGCTTATTTGGCACGTAAGGTATATCTTGCCCAATATGCCACAATACGGAATTTATCGCCGACTTGCGCGACGAACCAGTACCAACTACATCGCCTACATAGGCTACTGGATGACCTTTTTGCTTTAATTCCTTAATAATTTCTAACGCCCCTGGCATTTTTGATTCCAGCATTACTAAGGCGTGCATCGGAATATCTGGGCGGGTTGTAGCGTGAGGTGCGGGGGAAAGATCGTCGGTATTCGTTTCTCCTGGTACTTTAAATACCGTCACCGTAATCTTTTCGGGCAAAGGGGGACGACTTGTAAACCACTTAGCTTCTGCCCAAGCCTCAATTACTTGCTTGGCGTAAGGATTACTTTGGGCTAAGTCAAAAACATCGTGGAAGGCATCATAAACCAATACTGTATGACTAAGCGCTGTTACCGCCGCTTTTGCTATTTGCTCATTGTTAGAGGATAGCAAATCTACCAGACTTCGCACGTTATAACCGCCAAGCATGGTTCCCAATAACTCTATAGCATAGGTAGGCGTAACTAAGGGGCTACTAATTGCTCCCTTGGCAATTCCCGTCAAAAACCCAGCTTTTACATACGCCGCCGGATCTACTCCGGGGGAAATGCGATCACGCAATAAGTGTAATAATGCTTCTTCTTCCCCTAGTGGCGGTGCTTGCAATAGTTCGCACAACTGCGAAGTCTGCGCCGCATCTAAAGGTAAGGGGGGAATGTTTAATGCTGCCCTTTCGGCGGTATGTTGGCGATATTCTTCAAGCATTCTAATTAGTCCTCTCTTTAATGTTTGTTTCTACTGCCAGATTAGCGCTGCTGCGGACATGATTGCGGTTAGTCATGATACGCCTTTTTGTATTCCCTTTAAAACTAAAATTCCTAAGCTGTGTATATGAATGCGATCGCGGTACAATTACTTTTTAAAGCTGTAAGGGCGCTACTCTTAATTGTTTTTATATGCCTCAAACTTACACTGTTCAAATTCTCCACGCAGGTACAACTCACACTATCCAAGTGCCAGAAGACCAAATTATTCTTAAAGCTGCGGATGCTGCGGGTTTGGAGTTGCCAAGTTCTTGTAATGCTGGCGTTTGTACTACCTGTGCTGCCCAAATTCTAGAGGGAAGTGTGGAACAAAGCGAAGGAATGGGTATTAGTCCCGAACTCCAACAACAAGGCTATGCTTTACTTTGCGTCTCTTATCCTCGTTCTGACTTAAAAATTGAGACGGAAAAAGAAGATCGAGTTTATCATTTACAATTTGGTCAGTTCCAACAATAGCTGTAAGAAACTTTTTGATCATGACTACCCACTTCATCACCGCCGAAATTAACCTAGAAGAAACCCCCGCTCAATTGCACACCGCCATTGAATTACAGTTGGCAAAACAGGGAGAACCTCTGCGCTGGGCGGTTACGGCGGTAAATATCCAAGAGCAAACTGCTACTGTTGAAGCCGTTGTTACTATAGAATCACCATCCGCGTGAATCAACACCCTTACACTGTTGTCTTAATTATACCAACTGGGATTGGAGCCGCGATCGGTGGTTATGCGGGGGATGCTTTGCCCGTTGCTCGTGCCGTTGCTTCGGTATGCGATCGCCTCATTACTCACCCCAATGTCCTAAATGGCGCTCAACTCTACTGGTCTATGCCTAATGCTTTTTATGTAGAAGGTTACGGGCTTGACAAGTTTGCTTCTTCCTGCTGGGGCTTGCGCCCAGTGCGCCAAAATCGAATTGGGTTAATTCTCGATCGGGGAATCGAGCCAGATTTGCAAGTTCGACAACTCCAAGCTGCCGAAGCCGCGAGAGCAACTTTAGGACTATCTCTAACGGATTACGTAATTACCGACACTCCCCTAAACGTAGAATTACGTAGCTCGGCATCGGGGGCAAGTTGGGGAACTCTAAAAAATCCCGATAGTTTGTTACGAGCGGCAAAAACTTTGATTGATATCGGAGCAGAAGCGATCGCCGTTGTGGCTCGTTTCCCCGATGATATTGATAGCGTTGCTTTAGAACAATATCGCTACGGGCAAGGGGTAGACCCCTTAGCTGGTGCGGAAGCGGTCATTAGTCACTTGGTAGTGCGAAGCTTCAAAATTCCTTGCGCCCACGCTCCTGCTTTATTACCACTACCGCTAGATCCTCATATATCTCCGCGATCGGCAGCAGAAGAATTAGGCTATACCTTCTTACCGAGCGTGCTTGTAGGTTTGAGTCGCGCGCCTAGTTTTGTCACTGCATCTTTGCCTAACGATATTTGGGCAAAGGAAGTTGATGCTGTAGTAGTACCAGCAACAGCTTGCGGAGGTAGCGCTATTTTAAGTTTTAGTAATAGTAATACTCAAATAATTACTGTGAGCGACAATCATACCCAAATGCTTGTTTCCGCAGCACCACTAGGCATTAAGGCAATTCAAGTAAGTTCATACTTAGAAGCTTTGGGGGTTTTAGTAGCTCATAAAGCAGGTATAAATTTTGCCAGTTTTACCCCTACTATTTCACCCTTAAATTGCTTGTCAATAATGTAAAAACTAATCTTAAGTTGTACTCCCCCCAATTTCAATCTTAGATACTAAATATTAAGCCCAGTTTGCTAAAAATAACGGCAGTTTAAAAAATGTCTTCCATCACCTTAGAAATTCTGCTCCTTTTCCTACTGATCGTTGCTAATGGGATATTTTCTATGTCGGAAATGGCAATTATTTCCTCCCGGAAGGCAAGACTGCAAAACATGGCAAACCAAGGCAATAAAAAAGCACGAGTTGCTCTGGAACTCGCCGAAGCCCCAAATAGGTTTTTGTCTACAGTCCAAATAGGTATTACCTTAATTGGCATTCTAGCGGGTGCTTTTGGGGCCGCAACTATTTCGGCAAGCCTAGCAGAAAATCTAGATCGAATTCCTTTATTAGCACCCTACAGTCAAGGGCTATCTTTTGGCATTGTGGTAATGATCATTACTTACCTATCCTTGATTGTGGGCGAACTTGTGCCTAAACGCCTAGCCTTGAATAATCCGGAAGTAATTGCGGCTACCGTAGCAATACCAATGCGAGCGATCGCTGCTTTTGCATCCCCTGTAGTTCATCTACTCAGCGCTTCTACGGATTTAGTATTGCGGATCATTGGTATAGGTCCTTCTACAGACCCCCAAGTTACTGAAGAAGAAATCAAAGTCTTGATCGAGCAAGGTACGGAAGCTGGGACGTTCGAAGAAGCCGAACAAGACATGGTTGAGCGAGTTTTTAGATTAGGCGATCGCCCAGTTAGTGCTTTGATGACACCGCGCCCGGATATTGTCTGGCTAGATTTGGAAGATTCGGTAGAGGAAAATCGCAAAAAGATGATGGATAGTGCCAATTCTCGCTTTCCTGTTTGCCAAGGTGGTTTAGATAACGTACTAGGTATTATGCCTGTTACAGACTTATTAGCCCGCAGTTTGTCGGGGGAAGCGTTGGACTTGACAGTTTCTTTGCGCCAGCCTGTATTTGTTCCTGAAAGTACCCGTGGCTTGAAAGTGCTGGAGTTATTTAAACAAACCGGGACTCATATGGCACTGGTAGTAGATGAATACGGCGTAATTCAAGGCTTAGTTACTTTAAATGACATCCTTGTCGAAATTGTTGGCGATGTTCCTTCTGCCGACGAATTAGAAGATCCGCAAGCAGTACAACGGGAAGATGGTTCTTGGCTATTAGATGGAATGCTCCCGGTAGATGAATTTTTTAAGATTTTTGGTGTAAACGACTTTCAAGGCGAACATCGCGGTAGCTATCAAACCCTAGGCGGTTTTGTGATTACCCATTTAGGGCGCATCCCCAACGCCGCCGATCATTTTGAATGGGATGGGATGCGGTTTGAGGTGATGGATATGGATGGCAATCGTGTCGATAAAGTTTTGGTAGTACCAGCGCAAAAGCCCTCAGATTTACATTCATCAGATTGACTGGGAACTAACTTTATATTCCTTCAGTAAAATTACTAGGTTGCCGTCCTGAGATTAGACTTGTATCCTCAACATAACTTTATGTTTTTTTCCGTAAAGCTACTGTGTCCCTATAGCTATTAATCCTGGTATTAATTAGTTATGGAAGTTCAAGCGCCAGAAAGTAAAAAATTATTTCTCGAACTCGCTGCTTCTACTCAGAAAAACTAAACTAAAAGTTTACTGATTTTTATATATTTTTTGTCCGCTAGTCATATTGCAACCTAACCAAAGTTAACAAACTTATCATGAATACCTCAGTTTCTAACGCTAATAAAACTTCAAACTGCCAGTCCATTGATATTAATGTTTGGTTAGAAAAAGGTAACGACCTTGCAAATTCAGGCTGCTACGAAGAAGCTCTCAACAACCTCGATCGAGCAGTAGCAACTCAGCCCAAGAACAATGCAGCTTGGGTACTACGAGGTGTAGTGTTAATTCATCTCAACCGTTACTTGGATGCACTCAATAGCTGCGATCGCGCTTTGGAAATTGATAACAGCGACAGCCAAGCTTGGTTGTTTCGCGGTGCAGCCTTAAATCACTTGGGTCGTTACAAAGAGTGTTATGTCAGCTACGATAAATCTTTAGGAATTGAGCGACCAACCCTACGCCAAAGACTGAGCCTCAAACTTAAAGCATTATGGCAGGGTTCTTCAGAGACAAAAGCAACTCAAATTGGTAGTATTTCTCCTCAAGCATAAACATTTTTTGCAGCAATAATCAAACATCAAAACCTATCCCTTTCTGGATTCAGAAAGGGATATTTGTAATTTGAGGGCAAACTTACTAAAAATATTTTTATTATTTGCTAAAGGTGTGTATTTTCATCTCAAATTGGGCAAACTAGGCTTACACATCGCAAAAATACTAAAAAACCGTGGCAGAGAGTGAAAAAGACAAAGCTAAGCATTTACTGGTGATTGAAGATAATCGAGGCAAACGCACAATTAGTTTAGAAGCCGATAGCTATTCAATTGGTCGTAATGCCACTAATTCAATAGTGCTTCACTCTCACCTAGTATCAAGGCAACACGCTATTTTGGTGAAAGTAAAAGAGCAGCCGCACTTGTTTCGACTGGTGGACGGTAATTTGCAGGGTATTCGGAGTACGAACGGCTTAATAATCAATGGTCAACATTGCTTTGAACACGAACTTAGCCATGAAGATGAAATTGTTTTTGCCGATGATGTTAAAGCTTGGTATTACGCAACAGAAGATTATTTAGCGATCGCCCCAGAGGATAGGAAAAAAGAGATCGCCCTAGAACCCGCTAAAAATACCCTGATCGGTTTGGAAAGGGAAATAGCAAATCACAGCGATGCCGCACTGCTCAAATTAGCAGCTTTTCCCGAACCGCTCGCAAGTCCAATTATTGAAATCGATTTAGCTGGAAATATTACTTATATCAATCCCTCAGCCTTGACGCAGTTTCCAGACATCAAAGCCACTAAGCTGCAACATCCACTGTTAGAGGAAATAGTGCCAATGGTCAGAAATGGTCAAGAGACATTTTTTGTCCGGGAAATAGAAATTGGCAGCAAGATATTTTCTCAATCGGTGCATTATGTTGCAGTTAGCGATCTAATTAGAAACTACATCGTTGATATTACTGAGAACAAGCAGACTGAACTTGCTTTGCGCGAAAGCGAAGCCAAAAATCGCGCTTTATTAAGTGCAATTCCCGATTCGATGCTGCGAATTGACAAAGATGGCAATTGTTTAGATTACTTACCTGCAAAAACTAGCTACGAGCCATCAAATAATAGTGACAATAAGTGCGTAATTTTGCCCCCAGAAGTAATAGCTCAGAGGACGCACTATGTAAGTCTAGCCTTGCAAACTGGGAAGACTCAAGTTTTTGAGTATCAACTTCTAGTTGAAGATGCTATCCGCCATCATGAAGCAAGAATTGTTGTCAATGGCGAAAATGAAGCTTTGGTAATTGTGCGCGATATTAGCGATCGCTTTTTTGCCGAAGCTGAACTAAAACGAGCCAGAGATGAGTTAGAGCTTCGTGTTGAAGAACGTACCAAGGAACTACGAAACGCGAACAACTTACTGCGTAAAGAGATCAATACTCGCCACAAAGCTGAAAAAGAAGTTCGTTTTCTCCAAACTATGACCCAAGCAATTGGAGAATCAGCAAATTTTCACTCGGCTTTGGGAGTAGCGCTGGGTCTAGTGTGCGACTTCACGGGTTGGGCATTTGGGGAAGCGTGGATACCCAAAAATGGATTGCTTGAATACAGCCCTGCTTGGTACAGAAATACTCAAAGTCTCGATCATTTTAGACTGGAAAGCGAAAAGCTCACATTTTCACCGGGGGTAGGATTGCCAGGAAGGGTTTGGTTATCCCAGCAGCCCGAATGGATGCAAAATGTTTCTACCGCCGCAGACACGGCTTTTTTACGCAAACATTGCGCCCTAGAAGTTGGTTTCAAGTCTGGTCTAGCTATTCCGATTGTGGCAAGCGATCGCGTATTAGCAGTGTTGGTATTTTTTATGTTTACCGCCGGACACGAAGATCAGCACCTAGTCAAATTGGTTTCTACAGTAGCGACTCAGTTAGGCGCATTAATCCAACGCAAGCAAGTAGAAGCGGCGCTATCAGATAGCGAGGAGCGCTTTCGGTTATTAGTTGAGGGCGTAAAAGATTATGCTATTTTTATGCTCGATCCAGAAGGAAATATTATTAGTTGGAATACTGGAGCCGAAAGAATTAAGGGATATAAGTCAACAGAAATTTTAGGAATGCCGTTTTCTTGTTTTTATACAGAAGAAGATAGAGCCATCGGCAAGCCTGAATACTTACTATACCTGGCTCAAGAGAACGGTCATGTTGAAGATGAAGGCTGGCGGGTATGTAAAGATGGTGGGCAAATTTGGGTTGATGCCATCATCACTGCCTTAAAAGACCAAAATGGACAACTGCGTGGTTTTTCTAAAGTGGTACGCAATATTACAGAAACTAGGCGCAGTCAACAAGCTTTGCAAGAGAGCGAACAGCGTTTGCAGGCAATATTAGACAACTCTACGGCTTTGATTTATGTTAAAGACCTCAAAGGTCAATACATTACAATCAATGCTTGGTTTGGCATCCTTTTTAATGTGGACAGGGAAGATGTCAAAGGTAAAACTGATTACGATATCTTTCCTAAAGAAATTGCTGATACCTTCCGGGCAAACGATTTAAAAGTCATAGAAACTAAAAGCCCTCTAGATTGGGAAGAAATTGCCCCCCATGATGACGGATTGCATACCTATCTTTCAATCAAATTTCCCCTCTTTGACGCGATGGGGGAAATATATGCCGTCTGTGGTATTTCTACCGACATTAGCGAACGCAAGCAGGTAGAGAATGCCCTAAATTCAAGTTTAGCTACAAATAGAGCTTTGCTCGATGCCATCCCCGATTCCATGTTGCGCATCAGTTCTGGAGGTGTTTTTGTTAACTTCAAAGCTGTAAAAAACAATCGTCTACCTTTACAGACTCAAGAGTTTTTAGGCAAAAGCTTGTGCGAGGTACTTCCTGCGGCGGTAGCTAAGCCGATGATGGATTGCGTGCAGTTGGCTCTTACTACCAAAAATATACAAATTCTTGAATATCAGTTGTTGTTAGATGACAATCTTTTGGACTACGAGGCGCGAATTGCATTTAGTACAGAAAATGAAGTAATGGCAATTATTCGCGATATTACTGAACGCAAGCGAGTAGAAGCAGATATTCGCAATGCCTTAGAAAAGGAAAAAGAACTCAACGAACTCAAGTCTCGTTTTGTAACGATGGCATCTCATGAGTTTCGCACTCCTTTAGCGACGATTTTGTCTTCCAGCGAGTTACTGGAATATTACAGCCATAAATGGAGCGATGATAAAAAAGTCAAGCACCAGCAGCGCATTCAATCTAGCGTTAAACACATGACTAATTTGCTGGATGATGTGCTACTAATTGGCAAAGCTGAAGCTGGAAAATTAGAATTTCAACCAAAACTATTAGACATCATCCAATTTTGCCGCGACTTAGTAGAAGAAGTCCAAGTTACGATCCAAACCCATACTATTAATTTTTGCATTCAAGAGCAATTAGATAAAATTGATGGGCTGATCGATGAAAAACTGCTCCGGCAGATCATAACTAATTTGCTCACAAATGCGGTGAAGTATTCGCCGCAAGGCAAGGAAGTAAATTTTAATTTAATTTGCGATCGCACATCGGCAGTTTTTTTGATTCAAGATCGAGGAATTGGCATCTCGCCAGAAGACAGGCAAAAGCTGTATGAGTCCTTTCATCGCGGCAAGAATGTGAGCAACATTCCCGGTACGGGGCTAGGACTTGCGATCGTCAAAAAGTCTGTGGATTTACATGGAGGAACAATTACAGTGCAAAGCCAATTAGAAGTTGGCACAACGTTTACAGTTACATTGCCATTAAGTTAATAAGTATAAACAAATGAAAAAAATTTTAGTGATTGAAGACGAGCCAGCAGTAAGAGCAAATATTTTAGAATTGCTCGAAGCAGAAGATTTTGATGCAGTTGGGGCTGAAAATGGGTTTATGGGGGCAATGTGGGCGCAGGAATATCAACCAGACTTGATTATCTGTGATGTGATGATGCCAGAAGTTGACGGCTATGAAGTGCTAGGGGCTTTGCGTCAAGTGCCAGCAACCGCAACAATTCCGTTTATTTTCCTGACAGCTATGGTAGACAAAGCTGATATTCGTCAAGGTATGGATTTAGGAGCCGATGACTACCTAACTAAGCCCTTTACAAGAGTAGAATTATTAGGAGCCATTGCTTCGCGCCTCAACAAACGAGAAGTGGTGATGAAGCAGTATCAAACCGAACGCGAACAAGCGGCAAGCTTACACAAAAAAGTGCTGGAACTACAGCAGTATGTAGACAGCCAAGGGGAAGTTTTACAGCAGCTACAGCAAGAAGTACGCCATGCAATGCCTAAACTAAGTATGGCAATGGGCTTACTTCAAGGTATGGAAGGGGGAATACAACGCGATCGCTATGTGGAGATTTTGCAAAAATCTTGTCAAGCTGAAATTTCTTTACTTAACCAAATGCCCCACTTGCAAAATTTTCTGGAACCAGAAACTCTCCTGCTCTTGCAAAAACTGAATTTACTTGAGACTAATTCACCATCGGCGGGGGCTGACTACTAATTTGTATCAGTAGTTTTCTTGCTTTAAGTTTTGCTGTGAACTTTCTTTCGAATGCCTGACTTAATGCTTAAATTAGTCAGGCTTTTTGGATTTTAAAGGTGCAATTTGTTAAAGTGCGATCGCTCAATTGTTGCAATTCAAACTGCTGGAGAGTATGCTATGACACCAACTAACGCTCCAGTTTCAGTAAAGAATACCGTCTGTTGCCCAACAACTATCTTTCTTTAATTGCTCGAATTGCGATCGCCGGAAGAATCAAAAGTTACTGTACCAATTCTTTAATAGTTAAGTTTTGGGCTAATTTGACGATTAAAATAATCGCACTTTTCTATTCAAACTTTAGCAATTATTTGTTCTCTCATATGCTCAACTAGCTGATGCAAATTACCTGTATTGAGGCGATAACTCAAGGGATGGGCAATTAGCCGTGCCGTACTAATAAACAAAGTTTCAATCTCAATTAAGCCATTTTCTTGTAAAGTCCGTCCGGTAGAAACTAAGTCAACAATCGCTTCTGACATTCCGGTAATTGGTCCTAATTCTACCGAACCATAAAGCGGCACAATTTCTACAGGCAAATCTAAGCTATCAAAGTAGTCTTTGGCACAGTTGACAAACTTGGATGCAACGCGACCATGAGGCGGTAATTCTAAAGCCGAGCGGTACTGGCTGGACTGCCTAACCGCCACCGATAGCCGACAAAGCCCAAATTCCAAATCGATTAAATTAGCAACTTGCGGCTGTTTTTCTTGCAGCACATCGTAACCCACAATGCCTAGTTGCGCTTGACCGTATTCTACATATACCGGAACATCTTGCGCTCGAACCAGTAAGGCTTTTGCGCTTCCAGTGGGATCAGAAATTTGCAACTGTCTATTCGTGGAGTCGAGAAAAGCACTAAAATCTAGTCCTACAGATTGCAATAAACGGATGCTATCTTTTAAAAGTGCGCCCTTGGGCAATGCAACAGTAAGCATAATTAAGAATTAGTATATTTAAGCGTCGGGCATAATAATAGCCCAAATGCGATCGCACTTCGACAAACTCAGTGACCGCCTAGGAAATGCAAATACTGCTAGTTGATGATGAAGTTGAATTGACAGATCCCCTCAGTCGAGTGTTAAAGCGCGAAGGTTACAGTGTAGATGTAGCCTATGATGGTGCAGCCGGGAGCGAACTTGCCGCCAAAAGCGGGTATGACTTACTAATTTTAGATTGGATGCTACCCCACAAAACTGGATTAGAGATTTGCCAGCAGGTGCGTCGGGCGGGACAAGCAACACCCGTATTGTTTCTTACAGCTAAAGATACGATAGACGATCGCGTGCAAGGATTGGATGCAGGCGCAGATGATTATTTAGTGAAGCCTTTTGAACTAAGAGAATTATTAGCACGAGTGCGCGCGTTGTTGCGTCGTTCGGCTGCTGACAGTGCGATCGCACACTCCCAACGGCTAAAAGTGGCAGATTTGGAGTTAGATTGTGAGAACCAGCTAAGCTATCGCCCAGGGCGCACTATTGAGCTATCGGAAAAAGAAACTCAACTATTGGCGTATTTAATTGAAAATAGTGGTCAATTACTAACTCACGCTCAGATTTATCAGTATTTATGGTCTGATGGTGGCGAACAACCTAGCAGCAATGTGTTAGCAGCTTTAATTCGCCTGTTGCGCCGCAAAATTGAAGCCCCAGGAGAAACTCAATTAATTCATACGGTGTATGGTAAAGGCTATCGCTTTGGTGAGAATAGCTAGGTTAAATGAGGTCGCATTTATCTCACTTACTCAATACTTGGGTTTGGTTAAATAGTGCGATCGCGTTTTAGAGGAGGTCTAAGAAGTATAAATTCATGCCAGTTTACGCAGCAAAGTACGTAAGCTGGCGGAGTACATGAATGCTTCTTTAGTTGCTGGCAAATACTCCTAATCCTGACTCCACCGTCGATAGCGTCCTAACCAGCCCAGCGTCTGCTCTATCTGTAGCCGAAATATAGAGAATTGGTATAAGGTTTAATTTTTGTCAAATTAAAGGGAGTAGAGCGATTGATTGCTGCTACTCCCTATCTGAATAAAAATATTTCTCCTGAAATCTATAACGCCTCCGTAGGAGCGTTTTTCTTTTACACCAACTCTGAGGATGTTTCTACACTGGACTGCATTTGGGGCTGGAACTGGAATAGAGAGTAGACAACATTGCGGTAAATATTTGTCATCATATCTAAGAACAGTTCGTAACCTTCGCTCTTGTATTCAACTAACGGGTCTTTTTGACCGTAGCTACGCAAGCCGACAGATTCGCGCAACGCATCCATTTGTTGCAAGTGTTCGCGCCAAAGAGTATCAATTTGCTGCAAGATAAAGAACCGCTCGGCTTGACGCATCAATCCAGGCTGAATTTGGTCAACTTGAGCTTCCTTGATGTCGTAAGCAATTCTAACTTGCTCGTGTAAGAAGGTTTTGATTTCGCTTACAGATAAATCCTCTAGTTGATTTGGTTCTAGATCCGCCAGTAGGTAAACAAATTCTTGAACTTTGCCGACTAACGTAGCTAAGTCCCAATCTTCTGAAGGCAAATCTGGATTGATGTAGTAATCCACAATGTCATCCATAGTTTTTTCGGCATACTTGATTACTTGTTCCTTCAAGTCTTGCCCTTCCAACACCCGGCGACGTTCGGCATAAATAGCGCGACGCTGGTTGTTCATTACTTCGTCGTACTCAAACACCTGCTTGCGGATGTCGTAGTAGTAAGTTTCTACTTTCTTTTGAGCGCCTTCTAAGCTGCGGGTCAACATTCCCGATTCAATAGGCATATCTTCCTCAACTCGGAACATATCCATCAACTTACCAACGCGATCGCCACCAAAGATCCGCAACAAGCTATCTTGTAAGCTGAGGAAAAAGCGCGTAGAACCGGGGTCGCCTTGTCTTCCCGCCCGTCCGCGCAGTTGGTTGTCAATTCGGCGCGATTCGTGGCGTTCAGTGCCTATTACGTGCAAACCGCCTAGTTGAATAACCTCTTGGTGTTCGGTATCGGTAAACTGTTCGTACTCTTGCTTAATTTGGTTGTAAGCTGTCCGCAAGCGTTGAATTACGGGGTCTTCGGTGGGTGCTTTTTCCGCCGCTACTGCAACTAAATCCTCTGCCTCTAATTCGGGCATATTTCGCTCTCCGTAGTTCTGTACGGCAAATTCTACGGCTTGCTTGAGCATTTGCTCGGCTTGTTGAGATAGCTGGGTGGGGAAAATTTGCGGCGATGCTTTCCAAGTTTTGATTTTCTTGCCTGGTACAAAGCCTTGACCGCTAGTACTACTAACGGCTGGTAATCCTGAAGCTGTTGCTACGCTAAAAATGTCCTCATCTTCGGGTAACACAATGCGGGGCATAAAGTATTCCCGCAACTTCAACCGTGCCATATATTCGGAGTTTCCACCCAAAATAATGTCTGTCCCTCTACCCGCCATGTTAGTTGCGATCGTTAACGCGCCTTTACGTCCGGCTTGGGCGATGATTTCTGACTCTCGCTCGACGTTTTCAGGTCTAGCGTTGAGCAAGTTGTAAGGAATTTCTAACTGATTTAGTAAAGTGCTGAGATACTCAGACTTTTCGACGCTAGTCGTCCCCACAAGTACCGGGCGACCGAGATTGTGCATTTCGGCGCATTCTTGAGCGATCGCATTCCATTTTCCTTCTTCACTTTTAAATACTACATCCGACAAGTCTTGACGGCTGCGGGGTCTATTGGTGGGAACAATGGTTACTTCTAGCTTATAAATTTTTTCAAATTCTGCTTCCTCAGTTTTTGCCGTTCCAGTCATTCCGGCTA
Source organism: Aliterella sp. E5.1 (assembly GCF_057473825.1). Classification (NCBI taxonomy): domain Bacteria; kingdom Bacillati; phylum Cyanobacteriota; class Cyanophyceae; order Chroococcidiopsidales; family Aliterellaceae; genus Aliterella; species Aliterella sp. E5.1. Next base: position 78,530 of record NZ_JBYCCV010000009.1, on the reverse strand, counting down.
ATTTATCGTAAAGCAAAAACAGATTTTGGTAAGTAATTGTCGCTAAAGTTTGAGTCTCTGGTTGAATTTCTACTCCTTCTTTGGCTTCAATTGCTTGGTGCAGTCCATCACTCCAACGCCTTCCTGGTAAAACTCGCCCGGTAAATTCATCGACGATTACTACTTCATCATTGCGGACGATGTAGTTGACATCGGTGATAAATAATTCTTTGGCTTTTAAGGCATTAAAAATATAGTGCGCCCAAGGATCTTCTGGATTGAATAAATCCGTAACTTCAAGTAGTCTTTCAGCTTCGGCGAAACCTTCGTCAGTTAACAGCACATTACGAGCTTTTTCATCTACTTCGTAATGGTCGTCTTCGCCTTTTCTCAACGCTGCGGCTATTTGCGCTGCTTGCACGTACTTTTCAGTAGGACGCTCTACTTGACCTGAAATAATCAGGGGTGTGCGGGCTTCGTCTACTAAAATTGAATCTACTTCGTCAATTACGCAATAGTGCAAAGGGCGTTGTACTACATCGACAATTGAAGTCGCCATGTTGTCGCGCAAGTAGTCAAAACCTACTTCACTGTTGGTTACATAGGTAATATCGCAGTCGTAATTTTTTTTACGTTCCGATGGTCCCATTCCTTGCTGAATTAACCCTACACTCAGCCCCAAGAAGCGGTGTACTTGTCCCATCCATTCTGCATCTCGGCGGGCTAGGTAGTCGTTGACGGTGACAACATGGACTCCTTTACCTGTAAGGGCATTTAGATAAGCGGGAAGGGTGGAAACTAAAGTTTTTCCTTCTCCGGTTTTCATCTCGGCGATTTGCCCTTTATGCAGTATCGTTCCGCCTAGTAGCTGCACGTCAAAGTGTCGCAAACCTAAGACGCGCTTTCCAGCTTCTCTAACTACCGCAAAGGCTTCCGGGAGAAGATCGTCTAGACTTTCACCTTTAGCAAGGCGTTGTTTAAATTCAGCAGTTTTACCAGTTAGTTGCTCGTCTGAGAGGATTTGAATTTCCTCCTCTAAAAGGTTAATTTCTTTAACTACTGGTTGGAATTTTTTGAGCTTACGAGCGTTCGGGTCGCCCAGCAAGGTTTTTAGCATGGCATTTATTTGAGGAAATATTTAGAATATATGTTTATTTTTTGGAGTTATCAAAACTCGCAAACTTGTGAAGCGCACTAAGGATAATTTGCTGGAACTTCATTCCTCCATTTATGGCTAATGGGTTCCAATTTATGAAACTAACTTAATCGTATCATTTCGACCCCAGCTAGGACTGTAGAGGGATGCGAAGTCTTTTGGAGTAATTACTGCCATTCGGCACTTAAGGTACGGAAATTGTACTCGCTTGCGCCCACATGACAGCCAGCACAGCTACTTAATTCTAAGGGACGGGGTAGTTTTACTTGAGGATGCAATGCTTTAAAATACCGAGATTCGCTAATTCGGTAAGGTATTTCTTCTTCGCCAGTGAGTTGCGATCGCGAAAAAACTTGTAAGTATTGCCACACTATTAATCTTGCTGGGTCAACTAAGGGTTTAATAGTTAAGCCGTAGTGTTGAGAATCTTGAATTACTCTTTGCCAGGTTTGCGTAGGTAGTACCGCCGGAGGTATCCCAATATGACAACTAACGCAGTTTTCTAAGTAGAGTTCTTGTCCTAATTGATAGCGTTCGGGAACTACATCCACAGTACCAATTTCCTCGGTAGGCACGGGTTGAGCGTTAGTAATCATTGCAAGACCCCAACCCATCGCCAGACTCCACAGCAAAATTAGTAATAGTAGGAAAAAAGGCGATCGCGTTTGGCGATTTGAGCGGCGTTTTAGTTTAATTTTATTTAGCATACTCAATTTTTCTAACCGTTGCTGACTATTACTATGCAATTAATAGTCAATTACAATCAACCCATGTTTTTCAGCAACTTTTCTAATTTCTGTCCTCAAAGCCTGATGTTTTAAAGGCATCACGTTACTAAACGAACAACTTAACGCATCTTTAAGGAATAAAGACTTGGCGAAGTAACTTCTCGACTACAGTTTTAGCTTTACGTCCCCCTGATGGTATGAGGCGATGACTGAGGACGTGAGGCGCGAGTAGTTTAATATCATCGGGAATAGCATAAGTGCGATCGCATAAAAAAGCCAAAGCTTGAGTTGCTTTTTGTAATGCGATCGTACCACGAGGACTAACACCAAGAGCGATTTCTTTATCTTCTCGCGTCGCCCGGACTAAATTAAGAATGTATTGCTGCAACGAAGTTTCAACTTTAACTTGGCTACATAGTCGGCGTAATTCTTGCACCTCATCCAAGCTGATACAAGGTTGCAAATCTTCCACCTTTACACCCGCTTGCAAGCGTTCCAACATTTGCAGTTCTTCGCTTTGGCTGGGATAACCCAAAGTCAAAGACAAAATAAACCGATCCATTTGCGCCTCTGGAAGCGGAAATGTACCTTGGTATTCAACGGGGTTTTGCGTCGCAATTACAAAAAATGGTGTGGGAACTTTGCGGGAAACACCGTCAACCGTTACTTGTTGTTCTTCCATTACTTCTAGCAAAGCCGACTGAGTACGGGGTGTAGCGCGGTTGATTTCGTCTACTAATAAAATATTTGCAAATATAGGTCCAGGAAGATACTCAAATTCGCCGCTTCTGGGGTTCCAAATATTAGTTCCTGTGATATCGGTAGGAAGCAAATCAGGAGTACATTGCAGGCGTTGAAATTTCCCATCTATAGAACGCGCTAGAGATTTCGCCAGGAGGGTTTTACCTACTCCAGGGACATCTTCTAGCAAAGCATGACCGCCACTAAGTAAGGCTACTAAAACTAGGCGAATTGCTTCCGATTTACCGACAATAGTCCGACCGAGATTTTGAGTTAAGTTATCGAGAAGCTGTCTCACAGTAAGGGCGAAGTCTCCAAAGTAGCTTTTGCGCGATCGCAATCTATTTTAATCTGGTTTTTTAGCGCGTCTAAAGATTCAAATTTTTGTTCTGGACGTAAAAACTGTTGTAGTTCTACAGCAATCACTTTTCCATACAAATCCCCAGACCAATCTATCAAATATACCTCTACTGATTGGTTTGAACCGCTTACTGTCGGACGGTTGCCAATATTCATTACCCCAGAAATAGGCAACTGATCGTCAGCAATATAAACTTTGACAGCGTAGACTCCATTGCAGGGTAAAAACTTTTCGATTGGTAGGTCAATATTTGCCGTAGGGAAGCCGATTTTTCTACCTAACTGCTTGCCTGTAACTACCGTACCGCTAAGACTGTAAGCCCGCCCTAAAAGGAGTTTGGCGCGATCGAGGTTGCCTTGTGCTAATGCTTCACGAATGGCGGAACTACTAATTCTTTCTCCTTGGCAAGTATGCAGAGGTACAATTGTTGTGGGAATGCCATAGTTAGAAGCGATCGCTTTTAAATCGGTAACTGTCCCCCGGCGGTTTTTACCAAAGCAAAAATCTTGTCCGACACTGATAGATTGCGATCGCAATTGTTGCACCAAAATCTTCTCCACAAATTCTTGCGGACTCAAACACGCAAGTTCGCGGTCAAAAGGTAATAGCACTAATTGTTCTACACCCAAGCGCTGCAACTGCTCCACCTTCTCGCTTTGAGGTGTTAGTAAACTGCGACGTTTGCCTGTAAAAAATTCTTGAGGATGGGGGTTGAAAGTTACAACGGTCGAGAATATTTCCCCTGGATTTTCTTTGGCAGGTTGAATTACCTGCTGATGCCCGCGATGTACGCCGTCAAAATTTCCCAGGGCAACAGCAGTTGGTTTTAAAGCTTTAGTAAGAGAAGAAGTAACCCACACTTTTACATTTTGCCATAAATAAAGAAATGTAACGGCAATTATTGACAAGGAAAATTAAATTTCTTGCTTACCAATTGCTTTAACCCAGACGCATAAGTAAGGTTATATTGCAAGGGGGTAATTGTAATATAGTTATTGCGAATTGCCTCGACATCTGTAGGCACATCTGTAGGCAAATTTAAACCTGGTTCGGCTTCCACTTCTTCCAATAGTTCTCCAGCTAACCAATAGTAAGTTTTACCGCGAGGATCGACACGCTTTTCAAATACATCAATATAGCGGCGAATCCCCTGACGAGTAATCAGTACCCCAGCAATTTCCGATGCAGGTATAGCAGGAACATTAACATTAAGTAGCATTGAATTTGAGCTTAAGGGCGAAGTTTCAAGTTGTTTTAGCAAACTAACCGCAAAATCCGCCGCCGACTGAAAATCAGGGCTTGAAAAGCTAGTAAGACTCATGGCAATACTCGGAATCCCCTCGATCGTACCTTCCATTGCTGCCGATACTGTACCCGAATAGAGAATATCTGTACCTAAATTGCTGCCTTGATTGATGCCAGAAACTACAAAATCTGGAGGACTATCAAGTAATGCCCATAGCGCTAATTTAACGCAGTCTGAAGGAGTACCAGAACAAGCCCAAGCTTTGATACTGGGATGAAAAACCCCCGTAACAACCTCCGCACGAATGGGTTGATGTAAAGTTAACCCGTGTCCAGTCGCCGATCGCTCTCGGTCGGGACAAACTACAGTAACATCATGATTGGCGGCAGCTAAAGTATTGGCTAAACTACGAATTCCTGGGGCAAAAATACCGTCATCGTTACTAATTAACAGTTTCATTTAGAGTAAATACAGATAAAAACTTATACGACTATGAGCAATTTAGAAGATCGGTTAGAAACACTACGAAAAGAAGCCAAAAGCGCGATCGCTACTGCCGATACTTTAGAACGAATAGAAGAACTTAGATTAGTTTACCTTGGGAAGAAAGGGGAATTATCGTTAGTATTGCGGGAAATGGGCAAGTTAAGCGCAGAAGTTCGCCCAGTAGTAGGTGCGATCGCAAATACTGTTAAAGAAGCTGTTCAAACTGACTTAGAACAGCGCCGTAGCGACTTGCAAGCAGATCTAATTGCCACACAATTAGCCGCCGAAACGCTAGATGTAACTATGCCTGCCGTTTATCGTCCTTTAGGGCGCGTTCATCCTCTAAATAGTACCGTTGACCGCGTACTAAATATATTTGTAGGATTGGGCTATACGGTAGCCGATGGTCCTGAAATGGAAACAGACTACTACAACTTTGAGGCGCTAAATTTCTTACCCGATCATCCAGCGCGAGATATGCAAGATACGCTGTATTTGCCTGATGGTAATTTATTGCGGACTCATACCTCAAACGTACAAGTTCGCTACATGGAAGACAACGATCCGCCAATTAGAATTGCTGTACCAGGAAAATGCTACAGGCGAGATACGGTAGATGCGAGTCACGCGGCGGTATTCCATCAAATTGAAATTTTGGCAGTTGATGAAGGGCTAACTTTTACTGACCTCAAGGGGACAGTTAAGGAGTTTTTGCAGCAGATGTTTGGCGATGTACCAATTCGGTTTCGGGCAAGTTACTTCCCGTTTACCGAACCTTCGGCGGAGGTAGATATGGAATGGAATGGGCGCTGGCTGGAAGTCATGGGTTGCGGGATGGTCGATCCAAACGTACTAAAAGCTGTAGGTTACGATCCCGAAATGTATACCGGGTTTGCGGCGGGTATGGGTGTCGAGAGGTTAACTATGGTACTGCACCAAATTGATGATATTCGCCGCTTTTATGCCAGCGATTTACGCTTCTTGCAGCAATTTTAGTGTTGCCCACGGCAATTATCGCAATGTCCGCATCGGATATTTGCGGCTTCTTGGGTAAAACCAAAGGCGTTTAATAAAAATTGCCACCGACATTGTTTTGTGGTCAAATATTTAACCATTTGTTGAACGGCAGGAAATTGGGCTGGTGGTGCGATTTTTACAGGTGGGTGAATGCTGTAATGAAATGGATCTAACCAATTTAATTGATTAGCACTGTGGAGTAGAGAAAGGGCGATCGCATTTTCCTTATTTACCTCACCTTGGGTTGGTAGCTTTTTAGCTAGTTTTTGGGCGCTACTGTAGTGCGATCGCATTTTTTCCTCAAAAAACCTCTGTCTTTGTTTATCTTCTGGATCTAGCCACCCGGTAGGTTCGCTAATCAGCATTAAAGCAGTGCTATCTTTGCCATCTCGTCCCGCGCGTCCAATTTCCTGCACATACTCTGATAGTAATAATGGGGCATGAAAATGAACTACCCAACGGACGTGGGGCTGATTTATCCCCATTCCAAAAGCTGAGGTACAAACAACGAAAGGTATTTTGCTACTTAGCCAACTACTTTCAATTTCTCTACGTTCTTCGGGACTTAAGCCAGCATGATAAGCGGCGGTTTTATAACCCAAATTACTCAGCCATTCGGCTATATTTTCGCTATCTCGGCGGGTTCGCACGTAGATTAAGCCTGTTTGCCCTGGTTTAGCTTTAATAACGTTTAATAGCTGTTGTTTGCGTCCTTTGGGAGTCCAGGCTATTTGTACTTTGAGGTGAAGATTTTGCCTGTAAGGATTTTGTTTAAAAGTTGCGGGCGATTGGAGTTGTAAGACTTGGGTGATGGTTTTTTGCGCTTCAATATCAGCAGTTGCCGTAAAAGCTGCGATCGCAATTTTTGTTCCTTGGGGTTTACTCTTTAATAAAGCTGGTCGTACTGTCCCCAATCGCCGATAAGTTGGTCTAAAAGTGTCTCCCCACTGGACTAAACAATGTGCTTCATCGAGGATTATGCCGTTAATTTGTAATTGAGGATTGCACAATTTCTCCCATACTTTTGGACTAAGTAAAGTTTCTGGAGATAAATAAAGTAATCTTAATTGTTGTCTATCTAATAACTGTAAAGTTTGCCATTTTTGCTGGCTTGGTAATTCGCTATGTAATAGTGCTGCGGGTAATTTGCGATCGCGTAGTTCTTTGACTTGATTTTCCATTAATGCTACTAAGGGCGAAATTACTAGCGTTAATCCTGCTTGCATTAAAGCAGGAAGTTGAAAACAAATTGATTTACCTCCGCCTGTGGGCATTACGACCAAAGCATCGTGCTGAGATATGAGACTACTAATTATTTCTCCTTGAGGCGATCTAAAATCGCCATATCCCCATATTTCCTTTAATGCAGCTTTAATAGAATTTAAAGATGGACCATCGCTCATATTTATAAATTTAAAAATATTTTTATTTTAACTACGCTTGCTATAATTAAAATTATTTTTGTAGCAATACTATAACTAACATTGAGTAAGTAATGATTTACGAAATACAGCACAATAGCAGAAGCGAAATTTTACTAAGTACTGATAATTCTAAATTAGATATAACAACAATTCACGATTTTCTTAGAACTTCTTATTGGGCTAAAGATGTATTAATCTCAGTTGTTGAAAAAGCAATAAAAAATTCTTTATGCTTCGGTATATATGAAAACAGTAAACAAATTGGCTTTGCCAGAGTTATTTCTGATTATGCAACTTCTGCATTATTAAGAGACGTTTTTATTTTAGAGTCTTATCAGGGACAAGGTTTAGGAAAATGGTTAATCGAGTATATTTTGGCATATCCAGCACTTCAAGATGTACCAAAATGGTTATTAGGAACAAAAGATGCTCATGAACTTTATCGCCGTTATGGTTTTGAAAATTTGGCAGCACCTGAAACATTCATGATCCGTTCAAACATAAATGCAAACCAATCAGACGCTTGAAAATTTGTTAGGGGATTACCCATTTTATTAAAAGATAATTTACACAGCTTTCACTTCGTTGCTACGACAGCTAAGTTCCAAGCAAAACGTTTCATTAAAGGTAGCTTTTTCAAAATTACGTCCAACTTTTCTAACTGCTGGTATTGTGGCTTCAATCTTGCTTGCTCGATAATAATTTTTTTCCAGTAGCGTTCTTTATTTGGGTCTACCTTCTCAATCAAGTAAAATTGCAGAAAAATCCACAAGGTTGCTAACCAAAATGTATCGTAGGTAGTTCTAGCAAACTGTGATTCTACAAACCCAACTATATTAATATCCAACGGTGTCTCGTCTTCGGTTCTAACGGAAGTGGCAAGGCGACGATAGACATTGATAATCGGATTGTGCTTCAAAGGTTCCCAAAAACAAGCTTTTCCTCCTGGTTTGAGGACGCGGTGCATTTCTTTAATCGCTGCGTGAGGATCGGGTAAATGATGCAGCAAGTTGGCAACATAGACGATATCAAAGGTATTGTCAGGACAATCAAGGGCGATCGCATTCATAGTTTTACCCTCGATCTTGACTCCATTAGCTGCCGCTAGTTGCATCGCAACTTTTACCATCCCTGGGGAATAGTCGGAAGCAACGCAAAATGCTCCTTTTTTGGCAAAGTAGACGCTATTTTCTCCCGCTCCGCAACCTAAATCTAATAACGTTTTACCCTGCACATCGCCCAAATGCCTCAATATAAAGCGATTTTCGGGGGCTGTACAAGCTTCAAAGTAATCTTTGACGTTAATGCCGTCTACATCAATTGTCGATGCCCATTGGTCGTGAAATTGTCTTTCCTTTGCAAATATTTCATCATCCATAGGTTTCCGTTCGTTTGATAACTTGAGCAAAATAGGCGCACCGAATAAGTGCGCCTATTTTTGGACTATTCAATGTTAGACTTCCTGTGCCATCTGACTGCGCTTTTCTTGTTTCAAAGACCCATACAATCTATTCAAGGCATTTACATAGGCTTGGGCGGAAGCAACGATGATGTCAGTATTTGCTGCATGACCAGAAAATACCCGATCTTCGTAGCGCAACCTAATTGTTACTTCGCCGATCGCATCTATTCCCGCCGTTACGGACTGCACCGAGAACTCAATTAATTGATTTGGGACATTTATTACTCGGTTAATTGCCTTATATACCGCGTCCACAGGTCCCGTACCAATCGCTGCATCAGTCAATTCTTTGCCTTCAGGAGTCCTTAGCGTTACCGTAGCCGTAGGCGTAGAGCGATCGCCGCAGGATACTTGTACAAGTTCTACCCGGAACATTTCAGGACTTGACTGGATTTCGTCATTGGCGATCGCTTCTAAATCCCAATCAGAGATTTCTTTTTTCTTATCTGCTAGTTCTTTAAACTTCAAAAAGGCTTTATTTAGCTCGTCTTCGGGCAAATCAAAACCTAATTCTTTGAGCCTAGTACGGAAAGCATTGCGCCCAGAATGTTTGCCTAAAACGATTTGATTATCCGTTAGTCCAATCGATTCCGCATCCATAATCTCGTAGGTGAGCTTATTTTTGAGAATTCCATCTTGGTGAATTCCCGATTCGTGAGCAAAGGCATTTGCACCGACAATTGCTTTATTTGGCTGTACTAGCATTCCCGTCAAGGTGGAAACCAAGCGAGAAGTCTTATAAATTTGGCGAGTGTCGATGTTTGTAAGTGGTGTTTCCGATGCTTCGCTTCTGCCTACAAAGGGGTTAAAATACTGCCTGCGGACGTGCAGCGCCATGACAACTTCTTCTAAGGCGGTATTTCCAGCGCGTTCCCCAATGCCATTAATCGCACATTCTAGTTGCCTTGCACCATTTTTTACGGCTTCTAGAAAATTGGCAACGCCCAAACCAATATCATTATGTCCGTGAACGGAAATAATTGCTTTGTCGATATTTGGGACATTTTCTTTAATGCCCTTAATTAATTCGCCAAATTCGCTAGGAGTTGTGTAGCCTACCGTATCAGGAATATTAATCGTTGTTGCTCCCGCCGCGATCGCTTTTTCTAATACTTGGTACAAATATTCTGGCTCAGTGCGGGTAGCATCCATGGTGGAAAACTCTACGTCATCCATGAAAGATTTGGCATAAGCTACCATTTCCCCAGCAATTTCTAATACCTCGGCTCTTGTTTTTCTCAACTGATACTCTAGGTGAATATCGGAGGTAGAAATAAATGTATGAATTCTGCCTTTGACTGCGGGTTTTAATGATTCGGCGGCGGCTTTAATATCATTTTTGATTGCTCTTGCTAGCGAACAAATCACCGGACCATTTTCTGTTCCTACAGCTTCGGCAACTTTTCTTACCGCTTCAAAGTCTCCAGGACTTGCGTAAGCAAATCCAGCTTCAATTACATCTACGCCTAGCCTTGCTAGTTGCTTGGCTATTAATAGCTTTTCATCTACATTTAGAGTCGCTCCAGGACATTGTTCTCCATCGCGCAATGTAGTGTCAAAAATAATTATTCGTTCTTGTTCTTGAGTCATTTCTTTGTACTCTCCTTAGCTTATATTTTAGTTTTTATTTATAGCTCTAGCTTTTCAATGTATTCGCGAATATCGTTTAAATCTATATATCTATCAGTAACATTACGTAACTCTCTAGCAATCATGCCTTCGGTTGATACCACGGTAATATGCGTACTTTTCGATCTTAATAATTCAATTGCTCTTTCAAAGTCGCCATCTCCACTAAATAATACTACTCTGTCATATTGTTCGACGGTATTAAACATATCTATAACTATTTCTATATCTAAGTTTGCTTTTTGCGAATACCTCCCGGAGGTATCGTCATAATATTCCTTAAGTATTTTTGTTCTTACCGTATATCCTAAACTAATTAAAGCGTCTCTAAAGCCTCGTTGATCTTGAGCATCTTTTAATCCTGTATACCAAAAAGCATTAATTAATTCTGTGTTTAGTTTTTCTTTTCTTAAATACTCTAATACCCGTCTAGGATCGAAAAACCAGCCATTTTTTTGCTGAGCATAAAACATATTATTGCCGTCTACAAAAATAGACAGCCGATTCATTAAACACGACATACAAAATACACCTAATAATTTATTTAAACTTAAGTTGAGTAGAGAATATAGCAATATCAGAGACAGAGATTTTTTATAAAAGTCTCCATCTATTTTTAATTAATTATTTACTAAAAATATATCTATATTGCCGAATCCCTAGAAAATAAAAATGCGTTTAATCGATAACTTATGTTAAGTAAGAGCATAATATAATTATTACTTTATCTAAAATTTACCTTTAAACTGACCAAATTTACAGGTTTTGGCAACTTTTAACGATCCTCCTCGATCCTGGTATAGACGTTAAAGGCAAGGAAATCAAGAGTTTTGCTATAAATTAACATCTAGCAAGAATCGGCGATCGCGCACTGGTTACAGATAAATATAATTTTTATTTAGCAACTAATAAGTGACTGCACCAATCGCTCCAACTACCAACATAAAGGGAAGCTGTATCAATTTCAGCTAAATGTAAAGATAATAAATTTACGCAAGCAGTGACACCAGAGCCACAATAAACAATAATTTCTCGATTTTGTAGTTGCTGCCAATGCTGGCGTTGTGCTTGAGGAGAATATAAGTACCCGTCGCGATTAGAAACATCTTGCCAAGGATAGTTAACCGCGCCCGGAATATGCCCAGCAATCGGATCGATAGGTTCTCTTTCGCCGCGATAGCGATCGCCTTCCCTAGAATCAACTAGCGCTACTCCGGGTAAATCCTTACGGGTTTTAACGTCGGTGATATCTACCTGCATTGACGATCGCAGTTGCCAGTTAAATTGTTTTGGTGTTCTTGGAGTAATAGCGTCTGTAACAGGCAATCCCAGGCTTTGCCAAGCTTTGAAGCCACCATCTAATAAAGCAACGCGATCATGTCCCAAATAGCGCAGCAGCCACCACAAACGGGCAGCAAAGGCAAAGCGCGAATCGTCGTAAACTACAACTAAAGTTTGAGCATCTACACCCATTGCTGATAATTTTTGTGCCAATACTTCCGGATCTGGTAAGGGATGTCTCCCACCATGCTGCTGCACGGGGCTAGAAAGATCTTTATTGAGGTCGAAATAGCCAGCGCCTGGAATGTGGCTAGTTTTGTATTGTTGCGCTCCCAATTGAGGTTCGGTGAGGGAAAAACGACAATCGGCGATCGCAATATGGGGATCGTCTCTATGTTCGTAAAGCCATGAGGCAGATACTACTGTTGTATCCATAGAAAAATTTAATATAGTTAACGAAATACTAGCTCTAGTTAGGCTAATAGTTCTGACAATATTTTAAACTTGATGCTCGGTGCTATGACTTGTGACTTTTCACTACAATTAACCGCAGATAACTCCTATACTTTTTATTCTGAAGAATTTGAGGAGACATTTCATAGCCAGCAAGGAGCGAAAACTGAAGCCGAACACAAGTTTGTTGCGCCAACAGGACTTGCTATCAAAGCTCGTCAGCCAGCAATTAAGCTATTAGATATTTGTTATGGACTTGGATATAACACGGCGGCAGCTTTAGCTGAAATTTGGGCAGTCAATCCCCATTGTTTTGTAGAAGTCATCGCTTTAGAATCTAATGCTGATGTGCCAAGAAGTGCGATTTCTCATGGTTTATTAGATAATTGGGAGCCATCTATTCGGCAAATTTTAACAACCTTAGCTAATAGCTACCAAGTACAAACAGCGCGATGTCAGGGAAATTTACTAATTGGTGATGCTAGGCAGACAATTAAGTCTATCCCCTCAAGCTTTGCTGCCGATGCAATTTTTCTCGATCCATTTTCACCCCCCAAATGTCCGCAATTGTGGACTATAGAATTTATCAACTTAGTTGCTAGTTATTTACACGCGGAGGGAATACTGGCAACCTATTCTGCTGCCGCCGCCGTGAGAACAGCATTGCAAGCTGCGGGGCTGCATATTGGCACTACAACTTCTATAGGGAGGCGATCGCCTAGTACCATCGCTACCAAGTATGAATTACCGCCGCTATCTCAAATTCAGCAAGAACATTTGCTTACTCGTGCCGCAACTCCATACCGCGATCCTTCCTTACAAGACTTAACGGCAGTGATTTTGCTCCGGCGGCAACAAGAACAACAAATTAGCCTTTTAGAACCTACCGCCCGTTGGCATCGGCGTACTCGTAGAAAACTTTAAAAAAGATCCGTAAAATAACTGAGTTACTATCTAAACCAATTATTCATACTGTAAGTATATTAACTTAATTTAAACCACTTTCTTAGCTTACCTAGAAGTAGTTCTAAGTAATAATCGATACTTTGCTTAAGTTTTTTTAACTTGGTTTCTCATTGAAAATGTAGCTGCAAACAAACTCAAAGTCACTTAAAAGAATGTATTAAATCATACAAAAAACTATTGAGCGTAAACTAGCAGCTTTCCGCGCTTATACTAGATCAAAAGCAAATTGAGCTTTAGACATAAGTTATTTTTCCAAAAAATTAATCTCCAAATAGAGATTTGTAAACAGCTACCCGTGTTGACTGGACTGGTAAAGCAATGGTTTCTACTTATAAAACAAAAAAATTAACTGCTGACATTGATTTATCTCCAGCCAAAATATTAGTGGTTGATGACTATCCAGCTAATCGGATGACAGCTACGGCACTGTTGGCATTAGAAGGCTACGATGTCTCCGAAGCCGAAAGTGGGGCTGTAGCTCTAGAACGGGTGATGAAAATTCAGCCAGACTTGATATTGCTAGATGTTATGATGCCGGAAATGGACGGGTTTGAAGTATGTCAGCAACTCAAGCAAGACGAACAAACTAGACTAATACCAGTAATTTTTATTACAGCCTTAAACGATAAACAGTCAAGAATCCGGGGTATAGAAGCTGGGGGAGATGACTTTTTAACTAAACCCTTCGATCGCCCCGAACTATCGGCGCGGGTCAAATCGTTGGTGAGGCAAAAGCGCCTCAATGAAGACTTGGATCACACCGAACAAGTGCTATTTTCTATTGCTAGCGCTGTAGAAAGTCGAGATCCAAATACCGGGGATCACTGCGAACGCTTGGTAAACTCTGGGGAAACTTTTGGACAATTTCTAAAATTGACACGTTCCCAAATGCGAAACCTGCAATGGGGTGGATATTTACACGATATTGGTAAAGTTGGCATTCCTGACGCTGTGCTGCTCAAGCAAGGGAAGCTAACACCAGAAGAATGGGAAATTATGAAGCAGCACGTTCTAATTGGCGAGAAGATTTGTCAGCCTTTGCGGGCAATGCGGGGCGTGATCCCGATTATCCGCCATCATCACGAGCGTTGGGATGGATCGGGCTACCCCTATGGATTGGTAGGCGATGAAATTCCGTATTTAGCGCAAGTATTTCAGATGATTGATATTTACGACGCACTCACAAGCGATCGCCCTTACAAACGTGCTTTCACTTCCGAAGAAGCCTTAGAAATCCTTGCCCATGAGCGAGATTTGGGGTGGCGTAGTCCTGAACTTGTCAAGCAGTTTACTGAGTTTATCCGCTTTTCAACTTTTACTTAGCTGGTTTAATAGTTGCTGTAGGAGTTCGGCACTCAGTTATTATCTAAACTGACACCTGATAGCTAATAAGTAAGAATGGTAGCAGTAGCAATTTTAGCGGCGGGACGCGGAACGCGAATGAAATCGAGCTTGCCCAAGGTATTACACTCATTGGGTGGGCGAAGTTTAATCGAAAGAGTGTTGGAGAGTTTGCAGACAATTTCTCTGCAACGGCGGATGGTGATTGTGGGCTATCAAGCGGAGGAAGTGAAAACAGCTTTGAAGGACAAAAACACTTCTCGCCTTTTGCCAACAGTAGAATTTATCGAGCAAACAGAACAATTGGGAACAGGTCATGCTATTCAGCAGGTAATTCCGCATTTAGCAGGTTTTACTGGAGACTTGCTGGTATTAAATGGCGATGTACCGCTTTTAAGAACTGAAACTATCAAGCAGTTGTTAGAGGTTCATCAAGAGCATCAAAACGCTGCGACAATTCTCACCGCCCAATTACCCAATCCTCAAGGCTACGGGCGGGTATTTTGCAATGGACAAAATATTATTAAAGAAATTGTTGAAGATCGAGACTGTACCACTGCCCAAAAACAAAATCGCCGCATTAATGCTGGAGTTTATTGTTTTAGTTGGTCAAAATTGATGGAAGTGCTGCCTCAATTGCAAGCCAATAACGATCAGCAGGAATACTATTTAACTGATACCGTAAATCAGCTAGAACAGGTGATGGCGGTTGATGTGGAAGATTATCAAGAAATGCTTGGTATCAATGATCGCGAACAACTAGCAAATGCTTACGAAATTTTGCAAAGACGGGTGAAATCAAAGTGGATGACGGCAGGGGTAACAATGATCGATCCTGACAGCATTACCATTGATGACACAGTAATTTTGCACCCAGACGTAATTATTGAACCCCAAACCCATCTGCGTGGAAATACAGAGATTGAGTCAAACTGTCGGATTGGACCTGGTAGTCTGATTGAAGATAGTCATATTGGCGAAAACGTAACTGTGCTGTATTCGGTCGTTAGGAACAGCATTGTCCGTGCTGATAGTCAAATTGGTCCCTATACTCATTTTCGGACAGAGGTTGACGTGGGCTACGGTTGTCGGGTGGGAAATTTTGTGGAATTGAAAAAAACAAAATTAGGAAGTCGCACAAATATCGCTCACTTGTCTTATTTGGGAGATGCCACTTTAGGGGAACAGGTGAATGTTGGTGCGGGGACAATTACGGCTAATTACGATGGCGTAAACAAGCACCCGACTAAAATAGGCGATCGCACAAAAACGGGGGCAAATAGCGTCTTAGTTGCACCATTAAATATCGGCTCCGATGTCTATATTGCCGCCGGATCTGCTGTAACTCAAGATGTACCAGATGATTGCTTAGTTATTGGGCGAAGTCGGCAGGTAATTAAGCGCGGTTGGCGGCTAAAAAGAAAACAAGAGGACAAAGACTAAATTATTCAAGGCAACCTGTAAGCGTCCCCTCATCGCTTTCCAACGTATCGCCAATTTTTTCGCCGTCATGGAAAGCTGCCAACAAGACTTCACTGGTTTTGCCCCAAGCGATCGCCCCAGTGGCATCTAGCGCGATCGCTCCTAAGTCTCTTTGGTTGTGATGGGCTTCGGTAAAAGTGCGCTTCATGGCTTCGTGTAATGACAGTCCATCGGTAACGCGTACTACAATCCGGGCTGCCAAACATTCATCGATGATATCTTCGCCGATCCCCGTACAGCTAACGGCGGCGTGAGCGGTGGCATAGTTTCCGGCGGGCATTGCCGAATCGCTCACCCGCCCAATGCGTTCAAAGCCTTTGCCCCCCGTTGATGTCCCTACTGCCAGATTGCCCTGGCTATCGAGGGCGACAACGCCAATTGTCCCGCGTCCGGCATTTTCTACTAATTCAGGTTCAGCCACTACTCCTGCCATGGTTTTGACAAAATTTTCTTGGCGCTCCTGCATCCATTCTTCTAGGCGCAATTCGGTGAGGGGATTGTAGAGGGGGATTTGTAATTCTCTTAATAGTTCGGCGGCTCCATAATCGGATAAAACGCGATCGGGAGAATTTTGAAGGTGGTGGGCTAAATCAATCGGGTGTTGTATTCGCGATACATTAATTGCGCCGCTAAAGCGCTGACTTGTCCCATCCATTAAGGCGGCGCTCATCCGGATTTGCCCGTCGGATTGCAGTACCGAACCTGTACCCGCATTAAAGCGGGGATCGTCTTCTAATAGCTGACAACCCAACACTACGGCATCGCTGGCTTTTGTTCCCGACTTCAGCAGGGCATAAACTTCTTCTATTACTTGATTGAGGCTGCGCCTAACGGATTCTACTCCTCCTTTACCTTTGAGCGAACTTCCCGCACCACCATGAATAATTAACTTAGGCTGCACCTTTGAACTCCATCTATTATTTACTTGCTACCAGTAGACTCTACTTTTGAAGTCAGGAAATGGTCAAAAAGCTAGGTTTTTCTGGCTCTAACCGATACTTCTTTTATTTACAAGCCAGATGATGTTTGCTTGTAGATATACTAAATTGCGCCCTTACCTTGAGGCTGATTTTGTCCTTTACGACGGCGACAGCGTTCCGAGCAGTATTTCACATCATCCCAGCAATCTTCCCATTTTTTGCGCCACGTAAAAGGACGCTGACATACAGGACAGACTTTAGTTGGTAAATCTGATTTAGAGCGTGACACAGCAGTTTTTATAATACATCTTCTTTAATTTTACAAATGTTTACCCAAGAACAAAAATTAGCGTCGGTACGGATTGTTTTGGTAGAACCTGCGGGCGAGCGCAATGTGGGGGCGATTTCTAGAGTCATGAAAAATTTTGGCTTGCAGCAACTAATTTTGGTTAATCCTCAGTGCGATCCCCAGTCGGAAGACGCGCAACACATGGCTGTTCACGCCGGGGATGTTTTGGCGGCAGCAAGGGTAGTCGAGACACTACCAGAGGCTCTAGAGGGGTGCATTCGAGCGATCGCGACCACCGCCCGCGATCGCCAAGCGCCTTTAGAACACCCCCATACTGCTTTGCCTTGGCTACTAGAAACACCTCTTGAGCAAGCCTCCGCCCTAATTTTTGGTCCTGAATGCCGGGGCTTAAGCAATCAAGAATTAAACTATGCTCAGCGCTTTGTCCGCATTCCCTCTAACCCCAATTATTCATCGCTCAACTTGGCTCAGGCGGTGGCAGTTTGCTGTTACGAACTTACGCAATCAATTTCATTTTCCCAGGGCGATCGCTCTGCACCACAAATAGACTATGCTGCTTTTGAAGAACTAGAAGGCTATTACCAACACTTGCAAGAGGTTTTGCTAACAATTGGCTATATTTATCCTCATACTGCCGCTAGTCGGATGGAGAAATTTAGGCAAATTTTTAATCGCGCTTATCTTGACAAAAACGAGCTAAGTATGCTAAGGGGTATCCTAACTCAAATGCAGTGGGCGTTACAGAAAAATGCAGAAAGCCCAAAAGATAAATCGTAAATATATTCGGCAGCACTGAGATTTTTGGTTGTAGAAGATTGCCAAAGCAATAATTTTAGATTGATTTGCGCGGTGTTAAGCATATTTGGCAGCTAGTTGCGCTAGTTTATGTTATTAATTGAGCGTCTAAAGTAAGCATCAAACGTTTTTATAGTTTTATTGATTTTGATTGTTAGTTGTGAGGAGTAAGGCGTGGAACAGTCGTTGACAGGGAAGAAGTCGCTGGGATCGCAAGTGAAGATTAATTCTCCTAGAGAGGGTGGAAACAAAAACTCCCAAAAGCTCAGTCAAGATACTAAAATTCCTTATAAGAATGAAAAATTGCAGCCAACAGCCACAAGGGATAACTTAAATTCTGAAGTCAGGCTAGGTGGGCAAGCTAGGGTTGAAACATCAGTAATGAACGGCAAATCGCGATCGCGTCAAGTGAACTTACCACCAAAAGCTGCGCTCAATAACCAACGGATACCTTCGTCGCCGCCAACTACCTCCCGGCACAAAGTAGTACCGACACAAGCATTTAAGGTGACATCGCCACCAGCAAAAAAGCGCCCTGTAAAGCGCAAAAAATCTGACAGTTTGTTGGTGTACGCGCTGCGATTAATAATTTTTGGTGTCGGTACTTGTGCGATCGCTGGAACTTTATTGTCGGTGATAAATCCAGCAACGCGGATGAATCAACAAGCCCAGGAAAAAATTAACCAAACTGTTTCAAAAGCAGAGCCAATTATAGTTACACCTCCAGCTATCAAGCTAAATCAAGAAATTATGCCCCTAAAAGCTGCCGTCCAGCAGTTAGGAGCAAAAAACAAGGGACTAACACCAGGAGCTTTTTTTGTCGATCTCGATACCAATAATTATTTAGATTGGAATGGCTCTTTACCTTTTGCGGCGGCAAGCACCATCAAGATTCCCGTACTTGTTGCCTTTTTTCAAGATGTAGATGCTGGAAAAATTCGTTTAGATGAAAAGCTCACAGTCAAAAGAGAGCTAGTTGGTAGCGGCTCTGGAGAAATGCAGTATCGACCGCTAGGAACAAAGTTTACTGCACTGACCACAGCAACTAAAATGATTATCATCAGCGACAATACGGCAACAAATATGCTGATTGCCCGCATGGGGGGGATAGCAGCCCTAAATCAACGCTTCCAATCTTGGGGTTTGGTATCAACAAAAATCAATAACCCTCTGCCCGATTTAACAGGGACAAATACTACAAGTCCGAAGGATATGGCGCAGTTGATGAGTTTGGTAGATCGAGGCGAGTTGATGTCTTTAAGATCCCGCGATCGCTTATTGGAAATTATGCGCCGTACCAAAACTAGAACTTTACTACCCCCAGGCTTGGGAGAAGGGGCGATTATCGCTCACAAAACTGGCGATATTGGCTCTATGGTAGGAGATGTTGGATTAGTTGATATGCCTAGTGGCAAGCGCTATATTGCCGTGGCAATGGTCAAGCGCCCTCATAACGACAGTCGCGCCCAAGAATTAATTCGGCAAATTTCTCGTACCATTTACCAACAATTTACTAAACCACCCGTAACCCAAGTAATGCCTAGCCCAACACCATTTATTACTACAGCCCCGTCCAGCGAGCAGTAAAAGCTAGTGAAGTTTTTGGGTAAACACAGGAAGTATTTTTATACTTCCTGTGCCTCTCGCACTTCTTTTTGGCGGTCAATAGTCGTCCAAATAGTTTGCAATAACTCGTTTAATCCTTGACGGCTAACGGCGGAAATTAGAAAAATGTGACTTTGACTCAAGAGTTTGAGCTTTTGAGCCAAAGCCTCTGTTGTTTCTTCATCTATGGCATCAGCTTTATTGATCGCGACAATTTGCGGGCGAGAAGCTAATCCGCGCCCGTAGGCGTGTAATTCTTCTTGAATTATTTGATAGTCAGCAACCGGATCGCTTGCCGTACCGTCAACTAGGTGCAAAAGTACGCGGGTACGCTCTATATGGCGCAAAAAGTCGTGACCTAAGCCAGCACCTTGATGAGCGCCAGCAATCAATCCAGGAATATCCGCAAATACCGTACCATCTCCAGTCGGCTTGCGGACTACTCCCAAATTCGGCACTAGAGTAGTAAAGGGATAATCAGCTATTTTTGGTCGCGCGGAAGATAAAGCCGAAATCAGCGTCGATTTACCTGCATTTGGCAGTCCAATAATTCCGACTTCAGCTAATAGCTTCAATTCCAAAGTTAACAGGCGAATTTCCCCAGGTAATCCGGGCAAGGCGTGTTCGGGAGCGCGGTTGCGATTGCTCAAAAAATGCTTATTTCCCAAACCTCCTTTACCGCCTTTAGCGACGCACAAAGTTTGACCAGGCGCAGTTAAGTCGCCAATGAGTTCGCCTGTTTGCGCGTCATAAATTATCGTCCCGCAGGGAACCTCAATTATAAGATCGTTCCCCGAAGCCCCTGTACAATTATTTGGTCCGCCACGTCCGCCATCTTCGGCTTTAAAGCGATGCTTGTATCGGAAGTCGAGTAAGGTTTGCAAGTTTTCTACACTTTTAAAAATTACCGAAGCGCCATAACCTCCATTACCTCCCGACGGACCTCCGGCAGGAACGTACTTTTCTCGGCGGAAGGCTACCATGCCATCGCCGCCTTTTCCTGACTCAATCTCAATTTCGGCTCGATCGATAAATTGCATAATTTCTTAGCTATTGGCTACTTGGTAGATGGGTATGATTGAATTTGTAGAATTCCGTCTGGGGGTTGGAAATTGGATCTCTCCCCAAGGCAGTTTCTACGACCTTTTCTACTAAGCTCTTGTTACTCCATGCTAAGGCTTAAATGCTAACAATAATTTGAGATATCTTCATGACATTCATCGGCTAAGTACGATAAGGCACGGAAGCGCAAACCTACCAGTTGCTCGTACACTGGGTTAATTTTGCACATTGGCGGAATATGAACGATCTTGCGTCCAAATAACTTGACATCGCGCTCGAAAGGGCATTGAGCGGGAATCATTTTGCACAAAAACCGTGCCACTTTGGGATCATGAATTTTTAGTTCGTCAAGCCAGTTGCGGATAGGGCGCAAGGCATGGCTATCAATTTGAGTAAATAAATAAAAGTTGGGGATCATGCCTTCTTCTTGGTCGTCATACAGGGTAGGTTTCAAGCTGTCTAGGGCGGTTTCTGACAGTCCTAAAGCTTGGCAAAATTCATGCAAAAGGTTAGCTTCACAGACGGAATATACACCATCCGCGATCGCTACCATTACGGCGGTGCGTAAAAAATTCTCGGCGGCGGCGGTATCACCGCTCTTAAATGCCGCCGCGAGTTCGGTGCTTGTAATTGGCTTTATAACTTCTAATTGGCTGGTATTATCGCCATCCAGCGCCAAAGCTGTGATTAATTTTTGTTCTTCAGTATCAAAGTTGCCGTCTGCCCAGGCAATTGTTAGCAGACCACGCAACCAAGCTGAGGTTTGCTCATTGTTATAGGGAGTCATGACACTCGTTACACACTCACACCTTACAATTCGACGCATTGATTCTAACTCTTGTTTCCTCATTACTGACGTAAACTACAAAACCAAAAGGCTGATTTTTGATAAAGGTTTTGTAAAATTACGCTAGTCAAATATATTTTTTCTTACCTCGATCCTAACTAGATTTTTTGGGTGTTACCTGTTGTGCGTGGGGTAGAATCGCTACTATTTAAGTGTGGATTTGTGTTCCCTCACTAAGTTTAAAGCAGGATCAGGAATTTCGACCTCCTTAATTGTCTTGTTTTTAGCAATCGCCCAAAGTTTTAACTTTCTTGCGTCAGTTTAGAGGTAGATTTCTGACTAGCATCGCAGTTTAAATAAGTAATATTTATATAACTGTTTCCCTAGTAGGTGTCTAAGAATTTACTATCTTATTCGTTCTGGAGCAATAGAGGATTAGAGAATTATTAATATTTTATTAAGGCAAGTAAACAGAAAAAGTTAGGTACTCCAAGTTAGCTGATTTGTTTAAATTAGTTGCTATTCTGGAGATAGTTGCCATTCTGGAGAAAGGCGTAATTATCGCACCAGGTAATCCTTGTGAGGAAAAATCTACATTGCGCTGTATCAATGCCAACAAGCCGCCGTGTAGTGGCTGCTATAAGTAGCTTGATAAAACTTCTACAGTAGAACGCCCAGTTTTTTGCCAGCTAAATTCCCTAGATCTAATTAAACCAAGTTGAGACAGTTGCGATCGCAAATCGGCGGAGTTAGCAATTTTTTCCATGGCTTGGCTAATTTCTTCGACGCTGTAAGGATTTACAAGTACCGCCGCCTCGCCTGCGACTTCAGGTAATGACGAAAGATTAGACGTAATTACAGGCGTACCGCAAGCCATAGCTTCTAAAACCGGAAAGCCAAAGCCTTCCCATAAGCTAGGAAACACAAGAGCGATCGCGCTATTAATAATTATGGGTAATTGGCGATAATCAACGTAGTCAAGAAATTTGACGTAATTGGTCAATTCCATTTTGCCAATTAGCGCTTGAATTACTGGGGTATAACGTGGGTCAGAATTGCCCACTATCCATAACTGGTATTTATGGTAATTTGGCAGCGCTGCAAAGGCAGCAATCAGTCGCTGCAAGTTTTTGTAAGGATCTTGCCTGCCAACGTAAACAAAGTAGTTAGACTTGGGTAAGTTAAGAAAGCGAAAGTTGCTTTCATCGTGTGCCAAGAGTATTGGGGTAATTTTGCGGGGATCGATACCAAAAAAGTGGGTAATATCTTTTGCTGTGGCTTTTGAGTTGCAGAGAATATGTTGAGCGGACTTTAAAACATGAGGGATATAATAGCGGCTGTAAGCAGTCAGGGGGGAGAATTTAGCAAAACGTAAAGGTATCAAATCGTGGACGGTGACAATGTAGCGACAGTCTGTAAATAGCGGTGCTTCGGGGACAGGAGAGAATAATAGATGCGAAGTCTTTTGCTTATATATTTTTGGTAATTGTTGTTGAGTCCACCACAATCGACGCAAATGCCCCTTACTACCCGAATCTGGAGTCAAATTTGCTGGAATTAGATAACAATCGCGATCGTCTATTTTTCGCGGACTAAGTAATGTTGGTTGCAGTTTTTGGAGATGAGGAATTAGATTAATAGCATAAGTGCTTATGCCTGTCGGTTTAGCACTAACAAAGGATAAGTTAACTAGCAATTTATCAAATATTTAACGAAACATTAATAATATTCATTAATATTATATACTTTCTATTTTTTACAACTATTTTAGATTAGTCAGTTAGAAGGTGTAATAAATTTAATTGTGTTACAAGTTCTTAGATTTCAAAACCTTGATAACCTTATATGTTTAATTAGCTTGGCACGGCAACTAAATTTTAGATGGCTTCCTAATTATACTTGTTAGGGGTAAAACTACATTTTGATTTTAATCAACTTCAAATCCAAGTATTATACAAAAAACATTTTAATAAAATAGATGTCGTTATTTCTATTAAATATTTCAGATGAAGAATGGGTTTATACCGATAATCCCAAGGGTGGCTTGGAAATTTAGTTAGGTTCGGTATAAACCAAAGCCTAAATCCAAGTTATGAAATTGGCTTTAAGACTTTTTTGTAAACTACTTTTCCAGTAATGTCGTGAATGCTGGCACTAAAACTCGCAGTTCGAGCATCAATATCAATAGAGCCAAAAAACTGATTATTGGGTGGTGGTAAGTTGGCAACGCTAGGAAATACACTAAATTCATACTTAGCACCAAAACTAGGATCTAGCGGTAAGTCCCCTGATGGACCAAAGGCACCCGCATGAATAGGTCCAATTACAAATTCCCAAAAAGGATCGAAATCTTGAAATGTAGCGCGGCTGGGTTCGTAGGAAATAGCGGCGGGAAAATGTACATCTGCCGTAATCCAAACCACATTTTTAATCTTTTGGTCTTTGATAAATTTGAGCAACTCCGCAAGTTGAGCTTCTCTACCTAATACGCGGCTATCATTTTGACTCCAAGCATCGTAATCTCCCGCGCCGCCCGTAACAATTGACAAAGGATCGTCGGAAGCAATTACCTTCCAAGTTGCCCGCGAAGCTTTTAATTTTTGCTTGACCCACTTTAACTGCTCTTGACCGAGCATTTCTAAGCTTGGCTCAGTATTTTTGTCATTATCGCCGCGAAACGATCGCTCATCTAGTAAAAATAGCTCCAAGTGTTTGCCGTAGTTGTAGTTGCGGAAAATTTCTGCACCGCGAATCGGGTTGTATTCAAAAAATGCTTGTCTGGCGCGTTGGGCTAGAGTGCTGGCAGCGATGCCATTGTAGGGCGATGCGGTTAGAATTTCGTTGGGATACCAGTTATTGGTTACTTCGTGATCGTCCCACTGCACGTAAATAGGAGTTTCGGCAAGGAAACGGGCAAATTTTTCATCGCCTAAGTTGTATTTCCAGTTTTCTCGAAATTCATCTAAGGTTATGGCTACAAAGTCTTTGGTTGGTTCGTTTACCCAAGTTCCACCGCCTACACTAGCGGGAATTTCTTTAGTAGGAGGAATAGCATTATCAGCGTAAATCATATCGCCAGAGAACAAAGCAAAATCTGGGCGCAGCTTCCGCATCACGTCAAAAATGACGTATCCGCCTTTAATTTGTTCGCCATCAAAGGCAGTAATTTCTAAATTGGGATTGCGCCCCCAACCTTGTCCTGCCATATCCGCCGCCCACACAAAGCGAACAGGACGCGCTTGAAAGCTTGCTGGTGCGGTACGAAAGCGACCAACTAAGCCTTGGAGCGAGTTATTGAAGTGGGTTCTTCTCCCTTGAACAAAGCGAACCCCGTAGTAATAAGTTGTACTTGGGCGCAAGCCAGCTAATTCGACAGTGCCAGTGTAATCAGTTTCAGCGCTGATTTTTGTACCTACGGCACTAGCAACTCGCCCTCGGAAGTTAGGAGATTGGGAATAATCTACAACTAAACGAGCATCGCGATCGCCCCGCCCCCAAATTATGGCGCTATTGGCTGTCACATCTCCAGATTGAATACTAATGTTGCCAGTAGTTGCTTGGGCAGATTGGGGAAGCAACAATTTGTGGGTCAAAATAACACCAGTGCTGGTAGCGCTGAATGCTAAAAATGAACGCCTTGTCAATTTACGGGACATAAACAAAAAGTTTGATAAGTTTTGCAGTTAGTTTAAAGTCTGTTTGTAAACTCCTGATAAAGCCTTGGTTAACAAGTAAAGCAGCAACAGTTTTATTAGCTAATTAATTTCTGCACATTGTTTTTGTGCTTTTTGAATTTTCTGCTGTACGCGCTCTGGTATACCTAGTTGAACATCAGTATAAAGCCGCTCAAATTCTTGCTGGTAATGCGCTGCAACAGTGGGACTATGGATGACTAATAGAGCTTCATCATTGCTACTATTAGCTGCTTCCGACCAGTTGTGAGAGCCAGTAATTACCGCACTTTTGTCTATTACTGCAAACTTATGATGCAATAAGTCGCCTTTGAGCAATTGGGGTACGCCTACAGTCGTAATAGGATTAAGCCAAGGATGATTATTTGCTTCGTATTTACACTTATTGCTGAGGCTAACTCCCATCATGTCTAAGGCTTCGCTGTAAGGGCGATAGATGAAATCTGGGTCGATTACGGCGCGAATTTGGACATTATGGCGGCTTTGTTGCTCTAAAGTATTCGCAATAGTTTGATCGGAAAATACAAATAAGGCTAAATCTACCGATTGGTTAGAGGTACTGATAGTTTTAGCAATTAAGCCGTTAGTGCTTTGACTCCATGGTTTTGTTGGGGACATAGGCGAAAACTGCACGTCAATCTTTGTATTACCTACTTGGACTTGCTGGGCGGGACGAAAAGGCTTTTTTAAACCAAAAGAGCGATCGCTTTTTTCACCCCCCATGAAGTTAAATTCTTGAGTAAATAAGGCGGCTAATTGGGGGCTATCAATTTGTACTAAGTTATTGGCATTGCCTGTACTGTAAGGGTTTGTGATGTCCCCGTGGATATCGCTACTGGTAAAATTAGCTGAAGTTACAATTATTATGCGATCGTCCACAACGATAAATTTGTGGTGCATCAAATCGCTACCTTTGGAACCATCTGCCGTATCATCAACTACAGGTACTTTGGCACTCCTAATAATTGAGACGGCATCCCCTTGTTGGATTTCTTCAATACTTAGTTGACCGTCATGATTTAGGTCACTTAGTTGACGTAATTCGTCGTATTTCGCTGCGTCTCTGGCTGATTTTCCTCTCTCTAACTCGCTCAAAGAGTGATTGTAAGTATTTTCCAAAATTACCCGAACTTTTACCCCAGCTTTTTGTCTTTCTACTAGCGCTTGAGCAATTTTAGGCAACCGCAACTCTTGCACTGCTACGTCTACGCTAGATTTACTTGCAGAAATTGCCTCGATAATGTGCTGTTCTAAATTGTCGCCATTTCTTTGCTGCTGGCGTAAGGGTTCTTGGTACTGAGAAGACTCGGTATGATTGAAGTACACCTGCACTAAAGAGTCTTGCGGTAATGGACTTCGATGCTGCTGGGAATGTACTCCTTGACACGCAGTAAGCAAGAAGGGAAGAAATATATAACAAAAATGCTGTCTAAAATTCATAGAATTGATTTAGCAGATAAAGTTATACTTCCCAAAAACTCCTCGCACTTGCTAAAACTGTTTATTTTCTTAGCAGCGCTTTACAGTGGATAAAGAAAAAAGAAATACGATTCCTTCCTAGCAAATGAATTGATTGATAACTCATGCAAATTTATCTAGACTACAGCGCTACCACACCACCACGCACTGAAGCGATCGCAGCGATGCAACAGATGGGTACTTCTTTGTGGGGAAATCCTTCTAGCTTGCATGAGTGGGGAGGACGGGCGGCAACGGTATTAGAACAAGCTAGGATGCAAGTAGCTGCTTTACTAAATGCGCCTAATTCCGAATCAATTATCTTTACGTCCGGCGGTACAGAAGCGGATAATTTGGCAATTATGGGTGTTGCTCGTAACTATACTACACCCCAACACTTAATTATTTCTAGCGTAGAACATTCCGCTATTACTGAACCAGCCAAACTGTTGCAACAGTGGGGTTGGGATGTAACTTATTTGCCTGTAGATGCTACAGGGCGAGTCAATCCTTTAGACTTACAAGCAGCTTTGCAACCAAATACTGTATTAGTTTCGGTTATTTACGGACAAAGCGAAGTCGGGACAATTCAACCGATTGAAACTTTAGGCAATATTGCGCGAAATCATGGCGCTTTATTTCATACTGATGCCGTACAAGTAGCGGGACGGTTGCCTCTAGACGTACAAAAACTGCCCGTAGACTTACTTTCCCTTTCTAGCCATAAACTGTATGGTTCTCAAGGTGCGGGGGCGCTGTACGTCCGTCCAGGGGTGAATCTATTGCCTTTATTGTGTGGTGGCGGACAAGAATTGAAGTTGCGATCGGGAACTCAGCCATTACCTGCGATCGCATCTTTTGGCATCGCTTCCCAGTTAGCAGCGCAAGAAATGCCTATAGAAACCGCGCGTTTGATTGCTTTAAGGGAACAGTTGTTTGATGTTTTGGCAGATACGCCTAGTTTAATTCCTACAGGTGATCGCTGTTCTCGCTTGCCCCATCATGTTAGTTTTTATTTGGCTACTGCCGACGGCGAAAAGATTACAGGCAAAACTATCGTTCGCCAGCTAAATTTGGCAGGAATCGCTATTAGTGCGGGGGCGGCTTGTCATAGTGGTAAACTTTCCCCAAGTCCCGTACTTTTGGCAATGGGGTTTTCGGAAACAGTTGCTAGATCCGGTATTCGCCTAACTTTGGGACGCGAAACTACTTCCGCCGATATCGATTGGACTGCAATGGTACTTAAACAAGTATTACAACGCTTGAACCCAGTAAAATTTGCTGTAAGTTATTAATTTAAAAAATGTCAGAACTACCTAAAACTCTTAACGAAGCCATCGATCAAGCTCGCATTGCTACCCAAGCCGCCATTACAGACGGTAACAATCGGCTGCAAGTAGAGATTTTGTTACCCGAACTCAATCCTATGCCTGTGGCGGAGCGCTTTTTGAGTACAGAGGAGGGCAATACTCATAACTTTAACAAAGTATTTTTTCCCGATGCTGGAGCGGCAGCTTTGGCGCGTCGGGACTGGGGTGATGTCCCTTTTGAGCTATTAGATATTAGTACCAAAAGAGTGTCGGTGGAGGAGCAAATTCAGCCCGAAGATGAGGCGATTTTATGTATTGCGCCTACAGCCCAGGAAGTTTTACAAATAGAAAAGTTGTGTAATGCTTTAGGCGAACATCGCCCAGTTGTATTGCTCAATCCTCGACTTGAAGATGTGTCAATAGTAGGGATTGGGTACGCGGGAAGGCAATTGCGCGATCGCTTTTTGAAAAATATTCAATCGTGCTACTACTTACGCCCTTTAGAGGAAGGAACTTTATTTCGTTGCTACCCCGGATTGTGGCAAGTTTGGCGCGAAACAACTAATGGCTACGAGCTAATTAAGGAATTGCCCAATAAACCCGTAGGCGACGATCTCGACCTAATTTTCGCGGGAGAAACTGCTACTTCAACCGAGGATGCGCCAAAGCCTAAAAAGTTGAGTATTTTTGCTGGTATGCAGAGGTTTATGAAAGCTCTAAGCCGTTAGTTTTGGTGTTAAAGGGTATTTTTCATAATCTTCTGACTAGACATTAGCCTTAGTAGAAAGCTAACTGAAACGGAACGTTAGTAATACCAAAGACTGCAAGAAATCTTTGCTACAAAAATATTCAAGTGCAAAAGCGGTTTCTCTACTAACCGTTGAGGGAGTCTAAAGTCAGTAACAACGGCTCATCAACATTACTTTAATTGGCTGTCAATCAAAATATTTGCGGCTGTTGTCAAACCAATTCTAAATTCATTGTGTCCATACAGCCGTCGTTCTACAAACGCTCCATCAAGCAGCATTAATAAGTGTGCGCCTAGTTCTTTAGGCTTTGCGGCTTTTGCTTGCTCCGCTAATTCGATAAATAGAGCGCGCATCTGATTTTTATGGGTTATAGCTACCTGATGACCGGGATAATCTAATGATGGAAACTCTGTGATGGTAATTAAAAATGGGCAACCATAACAATCTGGTTGTGCTATCAAGTCTTCTAACCACTCAAAGATTACCAATAGTTTTGCTTTCGGGTCATCTGAAGTTTGATTTATCGCTGCCTCAATACATTCCCAAAAGCGTCGGTTTCGGTCTTGTAAATATGCCACTATTAAATCGTCCTTAGACGGAAAGTACCGATACAGTGTAGTTTTCGCCACACCAGATTTAGCAATAATGCTATCGATTCCCGTGACATGAATTCCGTCTTGGTAGAACAACTCGTCTGCAACTTTTAAAATTTGGTCGCGTAATGACTTCTTAGGTGTGTCGCTTACTGCCTTCGATTTCACGCCTTTGTTCATTAATTTTTTGCTTGTACTGCGATCGCTAAGTTCTATTGACATAGTACAGACCTGTCTGTTTTACAACTTCCAAGAGTTCTATAAATTATGAAAATCGGAATTATCGGTAGTGGTAACATGGGTCGTTCGCTCGGTATCTTGTGGGCAGAACAAGGACATGAGGTATTTTTCGGTGGTCGTACTGCTAAAAAAGGGAAAGATGTAGCAGACATTGCTGGACAAAACACCCAAGGAGGAACTAACGATGAAGCGGTTGCGTTTGCCCAAGTGCTGTTATACACCGTGCGAGGGGTAAATCCAGCAGAGGTTTTGACGCAAGTCGAAATGTTGGATGGAAAAATTGTGATTGACTGCAATAACTTTGATATTCCAGAAGGATTTGCTTATCCGCCGATTGTGCAATCTTTAGCAGAAAAACTAGCAGCAGAAGTTCCTAATGCTCGTGTAGTGAAAGCTTTCAACACAATGGCACAGGAAGTTTTTGAACTTGCGCCGACACCGCTCAAAGACTATGGCGTTTCCGTTTTTGTTGCCAGTGACGACGAACAGGCAAGACAAGTTGTAATGACCCTAGCTGAAGAAATTGGATTTGTGCCAGTTAACTGCGGTGGTTTGAGAAACTCCCGCCTAATTGAAGGGGTGGGTAACTTCCTCCGTCTCCTAGCAATTGGTCAAATGCAAAGTCCTTACAATCTCTGTGAAAACGCTTCCAGCAACTCAACAAGAGCGTCTTGGCGGACGGCAGGCTTCTAATCTCAATTAAGCCATCTGGAAAAATCTAATTTTCTATTTCAAGTTAAGTATGTTCCTCACGCAATAAATATTGCAAGTGGACTACAAGTTTACTAAAAGGGAAATAACATAACGAGGAGTTTTAATATGAATTATCATATCCAGGAGACTGACATAAAACTGAATCTCTATGTACAGACCAACTGCTTTTCAAGAAGACAACATTGACAAACTGACTGCTTTTATCAGAGCAAACAGTTTTGCTACTCTAGTATCAATTGCAGATGGTGTGCCTTGTGCTTCACATATCCCTCTGGTTATCGCAGTACAAGGAGATGTCATTAAGTTAATCGGTCATCTTGCAAAGCAAAATTCTCAATGGCAAGCCTTTGAATCGTCTGAGTCACTAGCTATTTTCACGGGAGCGCACGCTTACATTTCTCCTACTTTGTATGAAAAACACGAAAGCGTACCAACGTGGAATTATATTGCTGTTCATGCGTATGGTGTTCCCAAAATCATCATGCTCAATGATTCACCCGAATTAATGAACAAGATGATCGACGCAATGATAGACACCTACGAAACTGACTACAAATCGCATTGGCACGGTTTATCTGATGGATTTCGTGATGGGATGATGAATGGCATTGTTGGATTTGAGATGATTGTTTCTCGTTTAGAAGGTAAGTATAAACTCAGTCAAAACCGAAGCCAAATTGAACAGCAAAATATTTCAAACACACTGCTACAAAGCTCTGATCCGGCTACTCATGCTATTGGTGTAGAGATGAAACAGCACATTGAAGCGAATGAATAATATTGTTGTAGCAATGCTATTTCTTAGAATCTCTACTTTTAACCGTGACGTAGCAAAGATAAACAGTTGAGTTTGAATCTAATTAAATTGCCAACGATGAATTCAACTGCTAGCTATTGGTATGAGGGTTTTTGCCCCCGAAGTGGCGAATTGCTCAAATTACCTCGCACTCCCTTAGTAGAAGCTATTGCTGGCGAATTGACGCAACACCTTGCTAGTGATGAAATCTATTCCCGTGAAGGTAAAATGTATGGCGTACTTTTAGGCGAAACTAAGTCTGGGCAACAGCAAGTAATTAAAGCTTTTTCTGGGCTTTTGCAGGGCAATAGTACGGTGGAAGGCTGGGTTCCACCCATTCCTGGACGCGATCGCATTGCTTTAGAAGAAGCCTGTACTCTAGCTAAATTAGAATCATTGAAGCAAGAAATAATTGCTTTACAACTTCTTCCCATCGCCCAAGAATATGAGCTATTAGCGCAAGAATTTGCAAGAAAGTCACACGAACTTACTTTACTGCACAACCAACGCAAGCAAGATCGTCAACAGCAACGCCAAATGCTCGATTTTGAAGCTTTGGAACAACTAAACGAACAAAGCCGCCAAGATGGGATTGAACGCAAACTGTTTAAACACGAACGAGATGCCGTATTACAGCCACTCAAAGCTCAAATTGAGGCTTCGCAAGTCCAAATCCGCGAATTAAAACAACGGCGCAAAGCCTTATCTCGTCAGCTTCAAACCCAGATGCACGAGAATTTTTGGTTAACTAATTTTGCTGGGGAATCTTTACCGCTAACGGATTTAATGCCCAGAGGTATCCCTACGGGGACAGGGGAATGCTGCGCGCCTAAATTACTCCACTATGCGGCAACTATTGGGCTTAAACCCTTGACAATGGCAGAGTTTTGGTGGGGTTCTTCCTCAACGGATAAAGTACAAGGGCAATTCTACGGTGCTTGTGCGGAGCGCTGTCAGCCTTTAATGGGCTTTTTATTATCGGGTTTGCCGCAACATACTATAGCTGTCAATGATACGCCGCTAACTATTTTGTATGAGGATGAATGGCTAATTGCCGTCAATAAGCCGCCAAAATTGCTATCTGTACCGGGGCGTTACAGCACCTTGCAAGATAGCGTTGCTGGGCGTTTGGGGCTTGCTACGGTGCATCGTTTGGATTATGAAACGTCGGGTATTCTTTTACTAGCACGCGATCGCTTAACTCACCGTCATTTAAGCATCCAGTTTCAACAACGAAAAGTCCGTAAAGTCTACGAAGCAATACTTGCAGGCGTTGTAAACAGTGCGAGTGGCACAATTAATTTACCGCTTTGGGGAGATCCAACAAATCGCCCTTACCAAAAAGTCAATTGGTTGCAAGGTAAACAAAGCACAACTCAATACAAAACTCTATCTACTACTAACAGATATACTCGGATGGAGTTTTTGCCTTTAACTGGGCGCAGTCATCAACTCCGCGTCCATTCTGCGGATAGGCAAGGTTTGGGCACACCAATATTAGGCGATGTATTATATGGTTGCCAAGCTAAAGTAAATCGCTTGCATTTACACGCTAGAGAGCTTTGCTTTGAGCATCCCCAATCAAAAGAGATGATTTGTTTGCAAACTGAAACTCCCTTCTAGTCGGCGATAGATTTAACGGTTTTACTTATGCCAAATACTAATAAAACCCCTAAGACGATCGCACTTGCTACGGCGGTAATCAAGATTGTCTGATTATCTAAATGACGAATTGCGATCGCTATATATGCCCAAATAAATACACAGGTAAAGGCTATATCGGCTCTTTGAATCGCCACAATTGCACCGATTGCTGTAGCTACTACTAACATGATCGCAGTCCAATTAGTTGCATTAATACCCCAACCATTCCAGTTAGAAATATAGAGAGCAGAGGCAATGTTGACAATTGTCGCTACAGAAATCCAGCCTAAATAAACACTAAAAGGTATATGTGCAAGCCATTTGCGATCGCGTAATACTCTAACTTTTCCTACTCCCAACTGCAAGTATGCGCCAATTAAAGCTAAGAGAATTACAAGCATTGCAACGACAGAAAGCCAAAATAAGCTCATCGTAAATAGATATACCCAAACTATTTGAGCCGCGCAAGCAACAATGAGCAAGATATCAGCGCGCTGGATTGTCGGATCTCGGCGCTGCGAGGGACGAAGTTGGTAAATGCCATAAGCAATTAATCCTATATAAATTAAGCCCCAAATCGCAAAAGCATAATTTGCTGGAGTAACCTGCACTCCCTGAAGAATAGTGTTGGAAATTCTGCCAATATTTGCGCCTCTAGGGGGAAAGAAATTCGAGAAGACATTTACAGTTAAAGTAGCCAAAATAGCGAATAGAGTTGCGATCGCAAGCCCCATTCCCGAATTAGATTTTGTTGTAGATGCTTTCATAATCTAAGATTTTGAGCCTTCGCCAAAATAGAAGCCGATAACAGTCCCCACAATCCCTGTTTCTGCAACTAATATCAAAGTTACTATATCTTTCCAATCGTCTGCATTACCGCACTGAAAGATAATTTCGATTACAACTAGGGCAAAACAACAAGAAATCGTACTACCAAAAATAATTACTAAACCTTTGACAATCCATGCTTTTGCTCTTTCTGAAGTGCTACGCGGATCGGCTAATTTGCCTTTTTTGATAGGTTGCTTTGCATCATTGTCAATTGTTGCTATATCTAAATCGCTCTTTTCAACTTGTTCAGACATGAATGTAATTTAACCATAACCAGAAAGCTCTTTTCTTCCTTATTAAGGGGAATCGTTTGCGCGATCGCACATCATAATCCTCATAGTTCGGCTTTCAAATCTCGCAACATTTTACTTGTTCCTTCATCAATCGCTTTAAGTACCAGTTGAGAAATAAGTTGAGTTATAGGTAAATCGGGAAAAACAAGGCTACTAGAGGATTGAACATAGCTATTCTCGCTAAGAATATTAATCGTAAGTTGCCCATCTTTGTAAATCCACACTTCAGGAACACCGATAGCGATGTAAGCATTTAAGGTAGTTTTTGAAGTTACGTCAGCCTCAATCGCTAAA
The DNA here is from genome assembly GCF_057473825.1 of Aliterella sp. E5.1. Taxonomy (NCBI): domain Bacteria; kingdom Bacillati; phylum Cyanobacteriota; class Cyanophyceae; order Chroococcidiopsidales; family Aliterellaceae; genus Aliterella; species Aliterella sp. E5.1. The sequence continues at coordinate 44,685 of NZ_JBYCCV010000009.1, read as the reverse complement.
TCAGGCGGTGGATAGATAGATAGATTCATATTCGTACATCCTTGGACGCGATTAACATTTTGGATGTAAAAACAAGTATCAGGTTCCACCCCGGCAATTTCTGGACGTTTAAAAGTAGTTGAACCAAAGTCATCCCAATCGCGCCCCTGGGAATCTAAAATTGCTGTAACTATGTAAGCGATAATTCTATGCGGTCTTTCGTGAATTGCTAACGGAGACATAATATCTAAAGTGCCTTGGTAGTAAGCCACACGCGTATTGCGTTTTTCTCCCAAATTAGTCAAGATAGTTTCAAATTCCTGCCAAGACAAGTTATGGATGCTAATGTGGCTACCAGGACTAAGTTCAATAGCTTGGATGGGAATAGTTACGCTCATTGGTTCGCCTTTACAGGTATTATTGGACGCGACTTAAAAATGGTACTTCCACTACTTCGCCTGTCGTTTCGCCTATTTGGACTTTTAAACCCGCACCACCCGCTTTAGTCCGAATATAGCCTAAGCCAGAATATCCGCGATCGCTCTCTACAATACTTGTAAGTTTTCCGACTTTCTCCTCTCCTACCATAATCGCACTACCTACCTCGGCGGGAGCGTTGAGATTGATACCCCACAAAGATTGTTTTACGCCTTTGTAAGTATTTAATCGCGCGATCGTTTCTTGTCCGATATAGCAGCCTTTATCAAAAGATATTGTCTGTAATAAGCCTGCTTCTAAAGGATTGTAATCGTCAGTTAGTTCTTTGTCTGGTACTGGACGACCTTGCTGGATTCTTAGTTGTTCCCAAAGGAAGTCGCCCATTGGTACAGCACCTTCTTCTACCAGCATTTTCCATACATTAGCAGCATTTTCGGCAGGAACGATTAAAGTATATCCAGGAGTTGCAAGCCCACTTCCTACTGCTATCCGTATATCGTTGATTAACTGATGATTGGCTAATGGTTGCCCAATAATTGCGTCTAAACCTAGGTTTGCAAGTATATTATCGCTTTGTGTGCCAATTAAGCTAAATATTGCTGTTTTATCGGTGACATCTATTAATTCCACCTTGTCGGCAAAAAAGATATAGCGATCTAACCATTCGAGCAAATATTTGCAGCGATTGGGTGACGTTATTAGTAGTACCGAATCATCGGTAATATAAGCTGTAGCTAAATCGATTGTCCGCGCGGTAGAAGTCACAAAAACCGTATCGCAACCTTCTCCCGGTTTTAGACGCTCAAAATTGTTGGTACTTTGGTTGTGTAAAAAACGGATGCGATCGCCACCTGTAACTTTAATTAATCCCCAATGAGTGCGATCGCATAAAGCTACCCCATTTTGCACTGCTGCTAGCGCCTCCAAATCGTTACCAAAACTTACGGGGATACTAGAATCAAACGTTGCCCCTGCTGCTGCCTGGATGTCTTGTAAATGTTGAATCATAAGTTTTTGAATGTTTTAAATAGTGGGCAACTCGGCAAATACGCGATCGATTAAATGAGCGGCTTTTTCATCCAATAGTTGCCAATCGACATCGCCTGTTTCATCAATTAAGCTAGTGTCAATTGCCACGATATAATTGGGCGACTCGGCAAGCAAAGAACTATAGTTGTGAAAACAAACTTGATAGCATAGTTCCCAAAGATCGACTTTGACAGTTTCCAATCCTTCATGCTGCAAACATAAATGATAGCCCGGTGTAGGCGATGGCAGTTTCATCAAAGCTTGTTCGATTTGGTCTACTTGTTCGCTTTGCGCCGATTCTAGTTGTTGGACTAAATTAGCCACTTCAGCTTTTGTTTCTTCGGTAGTTCCTGGCTGCCAAATTAGCACATTTTCATAGGTTCCCTTCCAAGCACTGGTATCGAGGTGCTTGCGGATGCAATCGAGAATGCGAATAAAAGCAGGCTGCATGATTAATTCTGCCTGCTGCCATGCGATGTTATCAGCAAATTTCGGCGGCATGAATAATTACTTTTTGGGAGTTGTGGCTACAAGGTCAAAAATGGTGTTGAAATAAATGTGATCGCGCTTTTGCTTCAATGGAAGTTTATTACTGCCGATGGCAATAATAAACCGTATTCCAACCCTTCAACTACGGCTTGATAAGAAGCATTAAGAATATTAGTTGATACACCTACTGTAGTCCAGCGTTGAAAGTCGCTGCGCCATTCTACAAGTACCCGTGTATTGGCGGCGGTTCCGCTATATTCGTCCAAAATACGGACTTTATAATCTGTTAATTCAAAGTTGGCAACCTGGGGATAAAAATTGACTAATGCTTTGCGTAATGCCGCATCTAGCGCTGCAACAGGTCCATTGCCTTCGGCAGCTTCTAAAATATCTTGACCGTTTACAGCTAGTTTTACTGTTGCCAGCGCGCTGCTATTGCAACTATCCACGTCTTGGGATAAATCGCAGTGGACTTGAAAGCCTTTAATCGTAAATAAATGCTGGCGTTTGCCCAAGGCTTCCCGCATTAGCAATTCAAAACTTGCCTCCGCCGCTTCAAATTGATAGCCTTGGCTTTCTAATTCCTTCAAGTGGCGCAATATTTGTTTAGCGGCGGGGTTATTTTTATCTAATTCAATCCCAAAAGTCCGCGCTTTTGCTAAAACGTTACTAAGTCCTGCTTGTTCGGAAATAACTATGCGGCGATTATTACCAATTTTTTCTGGTTCAATATGTTCGTAAGTTAAAGAATTTTTTTCTACCGCCGAGACGTGAATCCCGCCTTTATGAGCAAAAGCTGAACGCCCAACAAAAGCTGCGTGTTCGTTGGGCGCAAGGTTTACAACTTCGCTAATAAATCTACTCGCTTGCGTAAGCTGGGTAAGTTGGTCGTCTGGAAGGCAGTTGTAGCCTAACTTTAATTGCAAATTGGGAATTACTGAGCAGAGATTGGCATTGCCACAACGTTCGCCATAACCATTAATTGTTCCTTGTACCATTGTTGCGCCTTCAAGTACCGCCGCGATCGCATTGGCAACGGCGGTATCGGCATCATTGTGGGTATGTATGCCAATTTGAGTATTTGGCGGCAAAGCAAGCCTGACATCGCGGACAATTTGACTAATTTCGTGGGGTAAAGTACCGCCATTGGTATCGCACAAAGCCACCCACTCCGCCCCCGCAGCAACGGCGGTTAATAAGGTTTTCAGGGCGTAATCTTTATTTTGCTTATAGCCATCAAACCAGTGTTCGGCATCGTAAATTACCCGTCGCCCCGATAATTGCAAATAGGCGATCGTATCGCGGATCATCTCTAGATTTTCTTCTAAGCTAGTTTTTAAACCCTCTGTAACGTGCAAATCCCAAGATTTACCAAAAATAGTTACCCAGCGAGTTCCCGCCGCTAGAATCGCTTGCAGCATCGGATCTTCTGCCGCCGATATATTCGGGCGACGGGTAGAACAAAAAGCTACTATTTCCGCCTGAATTAAAGGTTCTTCTTGAAGCTGCCAGAAAAATTGCACATCTTTAGGATTTGCCCCTGGCCATCCCCCTTCAATAAAAGGTACTCCCAACCCGTCTAGTTGTCTGGCGATGCGGAGTTTGTCTTCTATAGATACAGATATTCCTTCTCTTTGGGTTCCATCCCGTAACGTGGTGTCATAAATCCAAAGCTGTGTTGTCATAAATGCCAATTAGACTAAGGAGAAGCTCAAAAATAAAAGTACAAAATAATATGCCCCAAGTTTTTGCCCAGGGTAAAGTTCTAGTTTGCAGTAGTGGAGACAATCTCCGCCAAGTATTACTCAATAATGATATCAATCTCTACAATGGCAATGCCTCGGTAATCAATTGTCACGGGCTTGGCACTTGTGGTACTTGTGCTGTCATGATGGTAGGAGAAGTTTCTGAAGTAACTTGGCTTGGCAAAACTCGGCGCAGCCTTCCCCCGCATTCTTCATCCAAAAATCTCCGCTTGGCTTGTCAAACTAAGGTTTTAGGGGATGTCAGCGTGACAAAATTTGATGGTTTTTGGGGACAAGGAGAAAAAGTTGTTTGGAAGGCGAAAGATTAGTCGCTAGGCTAGAGATGGGAAAAGGGGCGAATTATTCGGCATAACGATGGATGTTTGGATTATTAGTGATGAAGTAATTTAGTTAAGCGATCGCCCAGGTAATCTCGCACATTACTTAACAATGACGCTAGTCACTACAATAGCAATGCTTGTGTAATTAATTGCCCTGGTAACTTGCACTGTTATTATTGCCCTATGAAGTGCCAACCTATGAAATTTTCCCAGCCTTACCAACCCTTTCTACTCCGAATTTTGCATGGGTTAACAGGTCTATTTCTAGTTGCGGCAATTTTGACAGCTTTCTGGACTTACAACACTTTTGATGGACGTTGGGGCAAAGTTCCCCTTCCCGACTACACCGAAATTGAAAGTTTGCACGGGACTTTTGGACTGTATACCTTGCTCGTTTTTCCCTTGTTTGTTGTATACAGCTTTCATCGGGGACAAAAAAGATTACTCCAACCCGATTTTTTAGCCAAGCTGAATCAGTTTGGCAAACCTATTTGGTGGTACACCTTAAACCGGTTTACAAACACTGTTGTAATTTTGGCACTCACTTTTGCCCTCTTTAGTGGCAAAATGATGGACGAAAAATGGTTGCCCAATGGAGAACTAGATCGCCCTTGGTACTACGCCCACCTAATTTCCTGGATAATTATCGTAGTCTGTATTGCCCTGCATCTCCTCATGAATACCAAAGTTGGAGGGCTGCCATTGCTGCTATCGATGCTAAACTGGCGATTTCGTGCCAAAGATAGCCCCGCCCTGTGGTCTACTCATATTGCTGCGTGGTGGTCTTGGCGATGGAGTACGCAATTAAGGTTAAAATCTATTTCTTTATTCACCGCCTTAGAAATATTTGTGGTGATATGTATTGTGGCTGCGTGGATTGTGCCGCTATTCAAGGAGTTTTAAATTTTTACCAATTAGTAAAAGGAATAAAGATTAGTCGCTAGGCTAGAGATGGGAGAATGGGAGAATTTGGTATGACAACGGATGTTTTGATTGTTGGTGGCGGAGTAATTGGTTTAGCGGCTGCTATTGAATTAAGATTGCGTTTTCTAGACGTAACTGTACTTGTCCGCGACTTCCAAGCTGGCGCAAGTCATGCCGCCGCCGGAATGTTGGCACCCGTTGCCGAACAAATTCCCCCCGGCGCAATGTTGGATTTATGTTTGCTGTCGCGGCAGCTTTATCCTGATTGGACGAGCAAAATTGAGCAACTTAGCGGTTTAAGTACGGGCTATTGGAATTGTGGAATCTTAGCCCCAGTTTACGAACAAACGGATAGAAATGATGCACAGTGGTTGGATAAACAAGCAATTTCTAAGCAGCAGCCTAATTTAAGTTCTGATGTAGTTGGCGGTTGGTGGTATCCCGAAGATGGACAAGTAGACAATCGGGCTTTAACATTGGCACTCCGCGCCGCCGCCGTTGCATTAGGTGTAAATATCCAAGAAGGCATAACAGTCAAAAACTTTATTCATCAGCAAAATCAAGTTACAGGCATTTGCACGGCAAATAACGAGCTTATCCATGCCGAACATTATGTATTAGCAACGGGTGCTTGGTCTCAGGAATTGTTACCCATACCCGTACACCCCAAAAAAGGACAAATGCTGTCGGTGCGCGTAACAGAAAAAGAATTGCCTCTAAAACAAGTTTTATATGCGCCAGATGTATATATAGTACCTCGTACGGATGGGAGGATTCTGATTGGTGCGACTATGGAAGATGTGGGCTTTACTCCTTACAACACTCCCGCAGGCGTGCAATTACTTTTACAAAACGCTATCCATCTTTATCCCCAATTACAGAATTATCCTATTGAGGAATTTTGGTGGGGTTTTCGTCCCTCAACCCCAGATGAATTGCCAATTCTTGGTGCTAGTCCTTACGCTAATCTCACTCTTGCCACGGGTCATCATCGTAATGGTATCCTTTTAGCTCCCGCAACCGCTAATCTAATTGCAGATGTCATAAATAACCAAACTTCTTCATTATTAGAACATTTCCACTATTCCCGGTTTTGCAGTTAAATATATTTCCTTTACCCTTTGACTTTCTTTAAAATGCAGACACTCAATCATCCTTTAGAACAATTTTTAGATCGTCCCCTAACTATTGCAGGTAAAACCTTTCAATCGCGTTTGATGACGGGTACGGGCAAATACCGCACCATAGGAGAAATGCAACAAAGCATTATTCAAAGCGGCTGTCAAATTGTCACCGTTGCCGTGCGGAGAGTACAAAATAAAGCCCCAGGACACGAAGGCTTGGCAGAAGCTCTAGATTGGACAAAAATCTGGATGTTGCCCAACACGGCGGGCTGTCAGACGGCAGAGGAAGCGATCCGCGTTGCCCGACTGGGGCGAGAAATGGCGAAATTGTTAGGACAAGAAGATAATAACTTTGTCAAATTAGAAGTAATACCCGACCCTAAATACTTGCTACCCGATCCGATTGGAACTTTAGAAGCTGCCGAAAAGCTAGTTAAAGAAGGCTTTGCCGTACTGCCTTATATTAATGCCGATCCAATTTTGGCTAAACGTTTAGAAAATGTTGGTTGTGCAACAGTTATGCCTTTAGCTTCCCCCATTGGTTCCGGGCAAGGTTTGAAAAATGCGGCAAATATTGAAATAATTATCGAAAACTCTGGCATACCTGTAGTAGTAGATGCTGGGATTGGTACGCCTAGTGAGGCAGCACAAGCGATGGAAATGGGCGCAGATGCGCTATTAATTAATAGCGCGATCGCTCTTGCCCAAAATGCCCCAATTATGGCTCGTGCCATGAGTTTAGCAGCCCAAGCTGGAAGGATGGCGCACCTAGCTGGACGTATCCCGATTAAAGACTACGCGATCGCAAGTTCTCCCCTAAGCGGCACTATTACTAGCTAATAATTAACTCTCCAGTCTTTGCAAGGGCTGGAGGGTAATGAAAGATTTATTTTTAAAATTTGTGAGTTAGTTTACAAACCTTATGTTACGATTGGTAAATTAACTAGCAAAAGGATAGAAAATATGCCATACACAACAGAAGACGGCGGTCGTCTAAACAACTTCGCTAAAGAGCCAACAGTTTATCAAGCAGAAGATCCTACAGGTGCAGAAAAGCGCAACTATGTCGTTTTGGGCATAGTTGCCGCAGCTTTAGTTAGTGGTCTAGTATTTGTCGCTTACTCTGTCTCCTCCGTCAGCTAACTCGCACTGTCTCCCTCAATTGCATTAAATAGTGATGAGTAGTCAGCATCTGCAAACCCGCTAGTTATCGCTATTTCCAATATTTTTTTCACACCTTCAATACTGCTGATATTCATCCCCAACCCTTCCGCTTCATTGATAAATAACTCTGCATCTTTCAATAAGTGCTTAGTAGGGAAATTGGGATTAGAATAATCGCGATCGCGCATTCGCTGCAATTTCTTGTCAAAGGTAGGCGCATACAAGGCGCTTTGACGGAGAATTTGCATAAAAATGTCTACATCCGCACCTTGACGCTCTACAAACCCCAGACTCAAAGCAAAAGCCATGCTGAGAGAAGCAATTAACTGATTTAAAGCTAGTTTTATCGCTGATGCGGTTCCAACTTCTCCAATTAGCAAAGGTTCAGAGCCAAAGTTTTGCAATAAACCTTGCCGACGTTCAAATTGCGCCTCTGTACCGCCTACCATAACTATCAGCTTGCCAGATTGTGCTTCAGGGATGCTACCTAAAACTGGTGCTTCTAAGTAGTCGCCTCCAGCAGCTATAACTTCCTTGGAGATCGCTATACTTTCTTTTGATGCGATCGTACTCATTTGAATTACAGTCTTTCCGGCTAAATGTTGCTTGGCATCCTCCGACAACAACAAACTGCGGATAGCTGAAGCATTAGTAAGCATCAGAATAATGCAATCGCTCTCAGTAATTACTTGGGTAGGTTGCTGGGCAATCTTCACACCTGCCGTCTGGAGAGGTTCTAGCTTTTCTGGAGTGCGGTTGTATGCTACTAAGCCAATCCCAGCCTCTACGAGCCGTTGAGCCATTGGTAGCCCCATTAGCCCTGTACCGATGAAACCTACTTGCATAAATTTAAACAGTTTCTATAAATTCTCGCATATATTGATTTACTAGCTCTGGCTGCTCTTGCTGTACTAAATGCCCAGCGTTGGCAATGTATTTGATTTGCAAGTTTCTCACATAAGCTTGGGTGTTGTAAGTCAACTCCTTACCAAGAGCTACATCTCCTTCACCCCAAATCATTAGGGTGGGAACTTCCAAAATACTCCAGTCAGAACTTAGCATTCTTTGCTGAGTAATATTGCGGTAGTAGTTTAACATCGCCGTCAAAGCACCGCGTTTTGAGGCAGCATTTTTGTAAGCTTCAATGTCAGATTGGGTAAAAATATTTTTATTGATTAGTATTTGTTGCAGCGCTTTTCCTAGTAATTGATAATCTCCAGCTTGAATTAATGCTTCGGGAATTTCCGGCAACTGAAAAAAGAACATATACCAACTGCGGAGCAATTGCTGCGGAGTACGTAAACCTTCAGCCATTTTAGCGGGGTGAGGAATATTTAAGACAATTAGCTTCTCTACCATCTGCGGGCGAGAATAAGCAAAATTCCAGGCGATCGCACCTCCCCAATCATGCCCTACTAATATGCACTTGTCGTAGCCTAACCCTGTAATTACGCCTTCAATATCTTTGATAAATTCATCCATCACATAAGCTGATTGCTCTTTTGGCTTATCGCTGTCGTTGTAACCACGTAAATCGAGCGCCACAACCTGATAATTTTGAGCAAATTCTGGAATTTGATGCCGCCACGAGTACCAAAATTCAGGAAATCCATGCAGCATTAATATTAATGGCCCATTGCCTTGCGTTACATAGTGTAGTTTTACGCCGTTTGTTGTGATGTATTCGTGCTGCCAAGAACCTGTAATTGCAGTCATAATTAATACTCCTTAAAATTGGCGAAGATTTTCTTATCTCTAGGGTTGATTAAATTGAAATTAACCAAGTAAGGTCAAAATTTATACACTTAGGTAGATGTAGCCATTAATTAATTTTTGCTAACTATCATTTGTATAAGTATTTTTTTAATCATGACATCACAATTAACGCAGCAACGTTCTTTATGGGTAGAGCGGTTAGCTAGATTTGGCTACGCAGTTAAGGGCGTTGTGTACGGCATAGTTGGACTATTAGCTGCCCAAGCAGCTTTTGGTTCCGGCGGACAAACTACCGATACCAAAGGTGCTTTAAGTGCGATTGTAACGCAACCATTTGGAAAATTTTTATTAAGTCTAGTCGCGATCGGTTTAATTGGCTATGCGCTTTGGCGTTTTATCCAAGCAATTAAAGATCCAGAACATAAAGGGACTGATGCCAAAGGTTTAGCACAACGTATCGGCTACGCTGCTAATGGTTTTATTTATGCAAGTTTAGCAATAAGTGCGATTGGAATTGTCATCGGTTCGGGGAGTGGCGGCAATAGTAATTCTACTCAAGATTGGACGGGAAAATTGCTTTCTCAACCTTTCGGGCAGTGGGTAGTAGGAACAATTGGAGCCGGAGTAATCGGCTTAGGTTTTTATCAGTTTTACAAAGCTTATAAAGCTAAATTTCGCAAAGGAATGGACTTGAGTGAGGTGAGCAATACCCAACAAAATTGGATAATTGCCATTGGTAGATTTGGTTTGGCAGCGCGAGGTATAGTATTTTGTATTATTGGCTTTTTTTTAATTCAAGCAGCGCGTCGGTACGATCCTAGCGAAGTACGAGGCTTAGGAGAAGCTTTACAGGTACTACAACAGCAAGCTTATGGTGCTTGGATCTTGGGTATAGTAGCGCTGGGTTTAGTTGCTTATGGCATCTATATGATAATTCAAGGGCGCTATCTGCGGCTAAATACTACAGCAATTTAGCCTAGCAAAACTTATTAACTAACACCGCACAACTTGCAAGTTGTGCGGCATTAAAATTGTTGAAATTGATGCAGATTTAGGCTTGGCGCTTTATATAGGTGTCTATCAAAAGTTTTTAGAGACGCAAGCAAAAATTCAGCCCAGATATATACTAGACTAGCTTTATAAACAGCAAATACGTTATGTTTAACCGACGAAATTGCCGTTTCTCTAATGTTTATGCCGTTAATAATTAATAGCGTAGAACATGGTTGCTAAAGGCAATCGCACAGTAAAATTGCTACCTTTACCCAATTGACTTTGTACTTGCAAACTACCTCCGTGAGCTTGCACAATGACTAATGCGATCGCAAGCCCCAACCCAGAACCACCAGTAACGCGGGAGCGATCGCTATTTACGCGGTAGAAACGCTCAAAGATCTGCTTTTGCTGGGATTCATCTATACCAATGCCTGTATCTTGAATACTAATCAGAGCATAATTATTGCTGCGATCTAAGCTGACATTTACCTGACCGCCACTAGGAGTATATTGAATAGCATTAATAATTAAGTTAGAAACCAGTTGATAGAGTTGAGCTTCGTTCCCTAAAACAGTCAATGGTGTATGCACCTTGACATTAGAGGTTAATTGTATATCTGATGCGATCGCCAAACTTGCTAATTCTTCGACTAAATCGCTAACAAGATCGTTCAAGCAACATCGATCTTGAATCGATAAAGGTTGCTTTTCCATCCGCGCCAGTAATAATAAATCTGTAACTAACTGAGTTAATCGCCGATTTTGCCTCTCTATGGCGCTGAATATATCTTGGGTTTCTGGTGCAAAAGAGTACACTCTCAAAGCCGATTCTACTGTCGCTTGGGTAGCCGCCAAAGGTGTCCGCAATTCGTGCGCTGCATCGGCGGTAAATTGCTGAATTTGTCTATAAGACTGATAAATTGGTTGCATGGCTAACCCTGAGAGCCACCAGCTAGAAGCACCAACCAAAGCCATAGCAATTGGTAATCCTAATAGTAAAACTAGCTCTACATTAGCTAGGTAATCGTCAATATCTTTGAGACTTCGCCCCATCTGCATATATCCCCAAGGGAGATTGTTTTGAGTATGCAGGCTTAGAGAAATTTGATGGTAGCGATTTCCATCAGCATCCTTGAGCGTTTGCCAAGTGTCTTTACTTGATATTAATGGCACTTGAGGCTGAAAACCAGCCACCGCAACAAGCTGATTAGAATTATTCAACAATCTTACATAATAATCGCCTTGGTGGATTGCTCCTAAAACATGGCGTTTCTCGCTTTCTTCTGGCAAAAGTTGCCGAGTAATTGGTTCTAAGTGTCCGGGTTGCTTCAAGGTGTTTTCAATACTGTCATGGAGAGTACCCGCCACCGACTCCAACTCTCGATCTAGAGTTTGCCAATGAGCGTGAACAATTGCTTGATATACTCCCAAGCCACACAATCCGAGAATAAACCCCATTACAACTGCATACCAAGCCGCCAATCGCCAGCGCGTGAGGTGAAAAAGCCTATTTTGGTTCATGATTGAGACGATAGCCAATGCCATGTATAGTCTCGATAAAGGGCTTACTTCCTATTTGGCTGAGTTTGCGCCGTAGCAATCGCATTTGCGCCGCTACTACATTACTGAGGGGTTCAGCACTCATTTCCCAAAGCTGATTTTGAATTTGATCGCGGGTAACAATTCGATTGGGATGCTTCATAAAGTATTCTAGTAGCTGAAATTCTTTGCTAGTTAACGAAATAAATTGGCGTTCGCCTTTTGGGTTTTCAATGCCGACAGTATGAGTAGCGTAATCTAAAGTTAAGTTGCCAATTTGGAGTTGTTGAGATTGAAAAGCAGGAGAACGTCTTTGCAATGCTCGTAACCGCGCCAGCAATTCCACCATCCCAAAGGGCTTTACTAGATAGTCATCTGCTCCCGCATCTAAACCTGCAACTTTATCTTCCATTCTGTCTTTGGCAGTTAGCATCAACACAGGGAGAGTCTGCTTTTGCGATCGCGATCGCAGCTTTTTACATAGTTCTAATCCAGACAAACCTGGTAGCAACCAGTCAAAGATCGCTAATGTATATTCAGTCCATTGGCTTTCTAAACAATACCAAGCTTCATTGCCGTCCATAACCCAGTCAACTACATACTTTTCCTGGTTTAAGGTGCGCTTGATAGCTGTTCCCAAATCTGGCTCATCTTCAACTAGAAGAATTTTCATAAAAGCATATTTACAGTTCCAAGAATGCGATCGCACTTAGAAAATGGAAAGTAATAATTAGCGTTTGAAGGCAAATCGACCGTTTATTTTTTCGCCGCTAATGTCAGAAAGAATTACTACATTGTATTCGCCAGATGCTTTCTCAGGGAGTAAAGCTGCATAGTGTTTACCCTCAGCATCGTAAGCAAGAGGAAGTGACTTTTGCGTACCATCAGGTAACTGAACTTGAGCCGTTACTTTAGCATTAGAAATTGCTTCGTGGTTATCTCCTTTTTGGAGATAAAAATCTAAGTGAGTTCCATTATTCTCTACTTCAGACACAAACTCTAAATGATAAGCACCTGCTTCTATTACTTGACCTCCTTTAGACTCTTGAGGATGTTCAGTTTCCGAGGATACGGAAGGACTTTGTCCGACTTCTACGGGGGAAGAATTTGGGGAGTTGGTGGAGGTAGACTGTGTATTGCTGCTACACGCTCCTAAAAAAATTATTCCTACACTGCCGATAACGATTAAGCTTGTTTTAATATTCATTTCCTTCTCTTTTTTTGATGCTGATTGAATTATTAATGAACCGGGAAATTTTGAGGTGTAATTTCAGCCTGAATTGACTTTATTTGAGGCATCAAAGTTTTCCCAAATTGAGCATACAAAGCCGGGAGAACTAATAGAGTTAAAGCGGTAGAAGTAAACAATCCTCCCAATACAACAATGGCTAAAGGTTGGAGAATTTCTTTACCTGCGCCACTTCCAACTACTAAAGGAGCTAAACCCAAAGCCGAGGTAAAAGCTGTCATCAAAATAGCGTTTAAGCGCTCCATTGAACCTTGAATTATTGCTTCCTTAAAAAGCATTCCCTCGGCAAATTTGGCATTGTAATTATCAACTAATAGCAAGCCGTTTCGAGTTGCGACCCCAAATAATGTAATAAACCCAATTAGCGAGGCGGCAGAAATTATACCACCTGTTAAAGCGACAGAAATTACCCCTCCTACTAACGCCAAAGGCAAATTAATCATTATCATCAAAGTTGAAGGAATAGATTTTACTGTTAGGTACATTAAGACAGTAATTAGAACAAAGGCGATCGCACTAAAAACTAATATATTTTGTGTAGCTCGTTGTTCGGATTCAAATTGACCGCCGTACTGAATAAAATAACCCGCAGGTAACTGTACTTGTTGCTTTACTTTTGAGCTAATTTCATCAACTATCGAGCGCAAATCTCGCCCGTTAGCATTGGCGGAAACTACAATCAGCCGCGATACATTTTCCCGATTAATTGTATTTGGGCCTGTACCATAGTTAATTTTGGCAACTTGAGCTAGGGGAATTTTTTGATTAGTTGGGGTATTAATTAATAAGTTGCCAATTGTTTCCAAATTGCCGCGATTACTTTCCTTTAGCCACACCACTAGATCGAAGGTTTGTTGTTGTTCTAGTACCGTTGCAACTACGCGCCCATTAAGAGCCGTTTCAATAGTTTCTGCTAGTTCTTTTACCGTTAAACCATAACGAGCCGCCGCTACTCTGTCAAATTGAATTTGCATTTGTCTAATGGGAACTTGAGGCTCAAGTTGCAAATCTACAACCCCGGTAACGGTTTTCATTACTTCCTCAACTTGGCTACCAATAGTGCGGAGTTGTTCTAAATCAGTACCATAAATTTTGAGCGCGATCGCACTTCTAACTCCTGACAACACTTCATCTAAGCGGTGAGAAATAAACCCGCCTACATTGGCTGCAACTCCAGGCAATTTTGCAAATTCTGCTCTTAGTTTTTCGATACTTGCTTCCCGGTTTTTGATGCCTAATTCGCTCAATTCAACATCTAGTTCGCCAAAATTGACACCGCCGACATCGCTATCTCCCGGTGCGCGTCCAGAACGCAAAGCGATTTGCTCGAAAGAGAGATCGTCTTTAAGAGCGTCTTGAATCGCAAAACCAGCGCGGTTAGTAGCTTCTAGAGACACACCAGGATACAAGTTTACAGAATTAATCAGCGACTTTTCTTGAAATGGCGGTAAAAATACTCGCCCCAGTGACGGAACAATAGCGATCGCACTTACCAAGCTTGCTACAGCAATTACCAAAATTACCTGAGAATTACGCATCGAAAAATTCAAAAGGGGACGATAAAGCCGTTTAAAAAATCTCGCTACAAATGGTTCTCTTTCCAGCAAGCGACTGGAGGGAAGTAAAATTGCACACAAAGCCGGAGTAACGGTAAGCGCTGTCAAACTAGAAGCTAAAACTGCAACTAAATAAGCAATTCCCATTGGTGTAAAAATTCGCCCCTCTACACCCGCTAAAGCAAAAATTGGCGAAAAAACAACCACAGTAATTAACGTTGCGCCAAATAAAGAGTCTCGTACTTCCTGACAGCCAGCAAAAACAACTTGTAAAGGCGATCGCGGTTGGGATGAAAACTTATTTTCTCGCAAAGAACGATGGACATTTTCAGCATCTACAATCGCATCGTCAACGGCGGAACCAATGGCTACTGCAAGTCCCCCCAAAGTCATTGTATTGAGTCCTTGTCCCAGCCAATTTAGCGCCAGTAATCCCAATAACAACGATAAAGGCAGGGCGGTGAGACTCACAACTAAAGTGCGCCAATCCATCAAAAATGGGATGAGAATCAACGCAACAATAATGCTACCTTCAATTAGCGCTGCTCTGACGTTATCGATAGAGGCTTCAATAAAGTCTTCCTGACGGAAAGTAACAGTAATTTTAATGTTTTTGGGTAAACCTAACTTGACTTCGGCGATCGCATCTTCAACGGCGCGAGTTACTGTAGGCGTGTCTGCAAGCGGCTGTTTATTGACAATGAGAATAATTGCTTTTTGACCGTTTAGACTCGCATCACCACGTTTGAGCGCCGCACCAATTTGCACATCTGCCACATCTGCTAATGTAATTGGGATGCCATTACGAGCAGTAATTACCGATTGTTTTAAGTCTTCTATAGAAGCAATCTGTCCCACACCCCGTATTAATAATTCCGTGTCGGAATTGGTTAAATAGCCACCAGGAGCATTAATATTCGCTGCACGAGCAGCTTCTGTCACTTCTTGCCAAGAAATACCAAAGGCTGTTAGTTTTGCTGGATCGATTAATACTTGATACTGGCGGACATCTCCACCAAATACGACTACTTGACTTACTCCTGGTACAGCTAAGAGGCGATTTGTTACTTGCCAATCTACGATTCGGCGCACTTCCATCAAATTTGTTGGCGATCGCGTCTCTGCATCCACTGTAAAAGCGTGTTTAATAATCGTGCCAATGGGAGAACTAATCGGGGAAATCTGCGGCGGTTCGACTCCTTCAGGGAGCTTATTTGTAGCTAGTTGCAATCGCTCTGTTACCAGTTGGCGGGCTTGATAGATATCTGTTCCCCAGTTAAAAATAACTTTAACTACAGAAATACTCACCGCGGAAGAAGATCGTACTGTGCTAACTCCAGGAGTGCCATTAATCGCGCTTTCTATGGGCAAAGTTACAAGGGATTCCACTTCCTCCGGTGCAAGTCCCGGCGCTTCTGTTTGAATTTCGACTTGGGGAGGCGCAAAGCTCGGAAAAACATCTACAGGCATTTGCGAAGCGAGGCGCACGATCCAAACAGTGACTAAAGCCGCAGCCATAATAACTAACCAGCGTCGAGCAATTGACCACTTGATGATGGTACTGAGCATTTTTACTTCTGATTTTTGGTTGATTCCCGAGCCTCTGTAACGCGATGGTTATCATTCCATACTGGCGATTCATCAGCAGAAATTTTTACAACTGGCATCAATTGGGGTGAGGTGCGACGACCTACCCAAAAAGCCGTAGATGCGATCGCACCACCAATGGGAATAACTACCCACCAAGGTAGGGCGGTATCTTTCTTAACAATAGTTTCGGTATGAGCGGCAGAAGTCTTACTGCGTAAGGATTGGGCGTAAAGTTGAATACCCCCTTGGGTAACAATGCGATCGCCATCAAATAAACCGCTTTTAATTTCAACCATGTTTCCAGAAGTTTGCCCTAACTTAACTTCTGCGCTTTGGTAAGCATTGCCATTTTGGACGTAGACAAGTTGTTTGCCTTTGGCTTCAACTACAGCAGCGCGAGGAATTGCCAAAATAGCTGTGGGCTTTTGCTGGGTTAAAACTTCTAATTGGGCAAACATTCCCGGCTTTAGCTGACGATCTAAGTTATCTAATTGCGCTTGGACGGGGATAATTCGTGTTTCACCTTCTACCACTGAGCCAATGCGGATAATTTTTCCGTTAAAAGTGCGATCGCGCAAGCTATCAACTTTCACACTTACTTTTTGACCTATAGCAATTAGGTTTAAATCTTTTTCATAAATGTTCGCTGTCGCAAAAACCTGACTGTCATTAACAATTGTCATTAGCTTGCCTCCCGCATCCTCAAACGACTGACCAAGGCTAACTTCGCGGTCAGCTACGATGCCAGAAATAGCCGCAGATACTACAACTAATCCTTGCTCATTGGCACGGTTTCCTAGTTGCGACAACCGCGTTTGGTAAGCCGCATTACTAAGGCGGATGCGAGACTTAGCCACTTCTACCGACGATTGGGCGCGTTTGAGTTGGGCTTCGGCTGCTAATACTTCCTGGCGGCTAGAAGCTTTTGTAAGTTGCGCTTTACCTTCGGCTAGATGAGCTTGGGATTCAAGCATTTCTCGGCGGGGGAGCGCTCCTACTGTCACTAAATCGCGATCGCGATCGTATTTTTCTTGAGCTACTTTAAGTTCGGTGCGAGTTTGTTCTATCTCTGCTGTGGCAATTTGACGTTGGCGTTGGAGATTTTGCTGTGCTAGGTTTAAATCCGCCTGTGCTTGCTGTAAATCAGCTTTAGCTTGCGCTTGTTTTTCCTGGGATTGTACGCGCAATTCTACTAATTCAGGACTGGATAAAACAGCAACGGGTTGACCTATTTTGACGGCTGCGCCAGGTTCTACCAGCAACTCAACTACTGTCCCCGGAATGGGTGCAGTGACTTCTACTTTCTTACTAGGTAGAGTTTCAATTTGCCCAGTGGTTTTGATTCCCACCGCCAGAATAGCTTGATTAACAGGCTCTACTTTAATTCCTAGGCGTTTAGCGGTTTGTGCATCAACCTGAATAGACTTCACAGCTTGCATTGTTTCGCCTCCTCCTTGAAATTCATTTCGATGACCGCCGTGAGCAAAAACCGCCGTTGGATTACTCAGCAGTATCAGGCTAATTACTACTCCAGAAATTCCATACGGCGCAAGAACCCGCGAAAAAGCAGAGCCAATTGTCATAAGTAAGCTCCTTGTTAGGTGCTAAAACTGAACTAATAGCTCAGCTTTTCACATGAAAATGAAATCAGCATGAAATTACGGTTTGGCGCAAGACAAAGTTCTTGCTCTCAGATGTCTATTTGTGAAGTACCCAACGCTGAACGGAGTACCATTACAGCATGGGCTTCCAGTTTCAATGGCTAACGCCTCTCCAAGACAAGCCTTGGTTTGGTCTTACTTACCCTCCGCAGGTTTGGCGCACCCTTGTCACCCTAACTGACGTACACCTCTTGATGTACCCTGGCAGCTACCCAGCCTTCCGCAGGTAGAAATATTTGTTTTTTTTTGGTTTAGAACTTATGTATAGAAAGCGTTGCGTTTTCTATACATAAGTTCAGTGCAGTTTCTAGCATTTTTGTCTGCTCTGCGAGAGGTTCAACAACGTAAGGATACATCCTCTCTCCCAAATAGAGCTTTGGGTATGTGCTAATTATAACATAAATTGGCAATGACCCATAGGGAATTGCCCGCCTTATATCCCGACGCTCACCGAAACGGTGAGCGTCGGGATGTCGGGATATAAGGCGATTAGTTAAAGTGCCTTACTACCAAGGTACTCGCTTGTAATTTTGTATAGTACATTCGTATTGCAAATGCTTTTGTTCTTTGGCATCAGAGCAGATTAAAACGAAAATGGGCAAATAAAACTTTGAACACTTTGGCGCTAGTTAATTCCACCTAATTAGGAAAACCCGAAAATGTCGTTACTAACAATAACTAGAAATACTGTTTTCAGAAAGTCTAATCATGATTTAAGTAAGTTAGCCGACGGAAATAAATTTGTTGTCAATAGGGGAGATAAATTCAATATTAAGTATGCTTTTAAAGTTGGAGATAGTTGTCTTGTAAAGTTAGAGCAAAAGATTGGTAATGTAGGCAAACTAGGCTACTTTTCACAAAAAGATATTGATGTTGAAATTGCTGAGGTGCGGGGTATCTGGCTAACCAATGTTGATAGTGATATATTGCATTCTCGCGCCAATATTGAAGTAGGCGTGCAGCGTCTCAAAGACTTAGATTTTAATACTATTTATCCTGTAGTTTGGCAACGGGGGTTTACCCTTTATCCAAGCAAAGTTGCCCAAGATTTTACAGGCTTTTCTGTAATGGAAAATCCTGATTTTTTCCAAGGTAGAGATATGTTAGCAGAAATTATAGAAGTAGCAAAACCTCTAAACTTGCGGGTTATTCCTTGGTTTGAATATGGCTTAATGGCTCCTCCAAATTCTCCTCTAGCTCAAAATTACCAAGATTTATTAGCTCTAGATATTAGACAAAATACAATTAGGCTTAAAAGCCATGACAAAAATAAGCCTGATATTCAAGTATGGTTAAATCCCTGTCAACCGATGGTGCAAAAATTTATGGTTGACTTAATCTCAGATGTTGCACAAAGATATGAAGTTGATGGTATTCAATTAGACGATCGCTTTGGGTTTCCAATAGAAATGGGCTACGATTTATTTACCCAAAACCTCTATAAAACTGAGCAGAAAGTAAACATTGTTCCATTCAACCATCAAGATCCAAGGTGGATAGATTGGGCGACTAAAAAAACTACAGAATTATTAGAGAAAATATCTCATGCTGTTAAAAGTAAGCGCTCAGATTGCTTGATTTCTATTTCTCCCAATCCTTTAGCCTTTTCTAAAAAATATTATTCAGCAAGTTGGGAATCCTGGGTAGAAAAAGGTTTAGCAGAAGAAATAGTTTTACAAGTTTATCGAGATAATCTACCGAGTTTTGTGGCGGAAATAAGTAAGCGAGAAGTTGCTGAAGCTAATAAATATGTTCCTGTTAGCATCGGTATTCTGAGTGGACTTAAAAATAAACCAGTTCCCCTTAATTCAATTAAAGAACAAATCCAGCAGACTCGCGCAGCCAAAGTCGCTGGGGTGTCTTTCTTTTTTTATGAAACTTTATTTAATGAAATGGTACTATGCAGCAATCAATTACAGATAACTGCGAGAGATTCGTTGCTAGTTCAAGATTTATTTGTATAGCATTTCCCAAAGCTAGAAAAATTGTAGTGAATCTGTTAACCCCTTTGTCTAAAGAGCGATCGCGCATTTAGCTGAAACCTTAGCTGGCGTAGCAGCAAAAATAGAGCGATTAAAGCCAAAATCGTCAGCTTTTAGAGTTTTTTCCCTTTTGTCATCTCTATAAAGACATATTTCCTTTCTCATACAAGAGAGCAATTGTCAAGATATAAATCCTATTGTTAAGTAATTAGTAACTCTTGTATCGACTTGTATTGTTCTTTGGTTATTTTGTGGTGCCGTTGGGTATATTCTTAAAAGATAAAGAAATTATTAAGAAGAGGTTTCTATGACTCCAGCAATTTTACGTCAGCTGTGGTCTGTAGTCGAAACTACACAGGCGCATACTCTATTGAAACTCGATGATGCCAGCCTCGTACAGTGGTTGACTAAGCAAACTACAACCCAAACAACTTTAGATGGCAGCGAGACTGATGTTCTCAGCAACTATATTCAGTCGCGTTTAAGCTTAATTCGGGACTTAGCCCAAGAGCGTTAATTAGCAGCCAAGCAACTAGATTAGTATATCTATCCCCTAACCATCAAAGTTTAGGCGACGGTGCTAAAGGCGGAAAACTTTGTATTGAACGAGCAGTAGTTGCTGCCAGAGCTTGGGCTACGAAAGTATAGCCCAGATAAGCTGGAACAACTATAGCAATCAAAAGCGCGATCGCACTGAGCCACTTACTGGGTTGCCAAGCAGAACCATAAGCGCAGCGATAAGGATCGTAGCTAAGAAACTCTGATTTAACAATTTCTCTAAGCGCAATAGGTCGCTTGAAGCGCACGCGGCGATCGTCTAATTTTTCGAGCAAAATCCAGCCAGCTTCTCTTTCCTCCGCACACAAAAGTTGGAAAACCTCTGGATCGCGGAATAAATTGCGTTTAGCACGAACAATTTTAAACTCCCATCCTACCAGACGCGGATCTTTGGATTCTTCTTCTTTACCAAAGCCGTTATTGTGATGCTCGGACGTGCCGTTATGTTCGTAGGCTTCATAAGGCGTTAACATTTCTTCTTCCTCTAAGTTTTGTTCTAGGGTCATAGGATTAATTGCCAGAATCTTCTACGGATAATTACGACACTCTTAAAGGCGGTACTACTGATAAACAGGCTACAAAATAGCATTTACAGGGTAAAAATTGACTAATTTACGAGGTTATTTGCCTTAAGGGTAAGTAACCCTCGATTAAGCAATCTGAGCCTACCGTGCGCCAGTGGGAGCGCTCTAGGAGTAAAGCCTGGGTCATGTTTGTTAAGTTCAATTCACCTACTGGGGAGAAATCTTTACTCCCACCAATAATTTTTGGAGCAATAAAAGCAAGTACTTTTTGCACTGCACCACCAGAAATCGCGCTTGCCGCTAAAGTACCTCCACATTCCCACAATACGGACATTATGCCCAAAGAATATAAATACGTCATAGCCTCCTTTGGGGTCAGAGGGCTTAATTCCACTACTTTTACTCCCTTTGCTAATAGCAGTTGTTGAAAATCTCTCTTTACACCTACTTCCGTTAATACCAAAGTTGGAGCGATCGCCATTTCTTGCCATAAGTAAGCGTCTGCGGGTAAGTCTAGGGTGCGGCTCATAACTACACGTAAGGGATTCGGAGCATCCGCCAGCCTACTTGTTAACTTGGGATTGTCTAGCCTTAAAGTATTGCCACCAATAATTACCGCATCGCAAGCCGCCCGCAACTTATGCACTTCATTTCGGGCAGTTTCCCCCGTAATCCAGGCACTATGACCGCTACTGGTGGCAATTTTGCCGTCTAGAGTCATCGCGTACTTCAAAATGCCAAAAGGTTGCTGGTAGAGAATGCGATGAATAAAAGCTTCGTTTAGCTGACGGCAGTCTGCTTCTTCTACTCCTACTACTACCTCTATTCCTGCCGAGCGCAATCTGGCAATTCCTCCCCCAGATACGCGCGGATCGGGGTCTACCATCCCTACTACGACTTTGGCTACCTTGGCAGCGACTACAGCCTCGCTACAAGGAGGAGTGCGCCCGTAGTGATTGCAAGGCTCTAAATTAACGTAAATTGTTGCCCCTGTTGCCCGGTTTCCGGCGGCTTGGAGTGCAAAAACTTCGGCATGAGGTTGACCAGCGCCGGGATGAAACCCTTCACCGATAACTTCGCCCTCAAGCACTACTACCGAACCAACTAACGGATTAGGGGCAGTGCGTCCGAGGGCGTTACGAGCTAGAGACAAACACCGTTGCATCATCTCTTTGTCAAAGGCAGTAACTACCGTTGTGGGCTGCGGATTGTTTGTGGCATCTGATTGGTTCACGTAATAGATTATTTTTAATTCTGGGCAACATTATACGGGGATGCGGAGATATGTAACTAAATCAATGTATTAGTATTTCAAGGGCGACTTCTGCCACCAACGATTGAGAGGATAATACACTACTGGCGCCCATAAACTGCTAACGATCGCACTCGATAAAGCCGTTTGCTGATGATAAGTCCATTGGTTGCCAAGAGTTAGCAAAAATTGCTCTACGGCAAGGGTAATATTTTTGGTAGGTTCAGGAACAGCAAATTGCAGCGCCATAATTGTTTCTGTAAGTATAGTCATGCCAAAAACAATTAAAGCAATAGAAATAAAATCTTCTTGCAAGTAGCGCGTTTTGTGCAAACGTGCCGTCAAAATGCCCACAATTACCAAGCTCAAAGTATGGGTAGGAACAGGATTCGTCATGCCATCAAGCAGCCAGCCTAAAGTTACCCCCGCCAGAAAACCTGCTACCATCGTGCGCTTAACGCTCCAACAGACTACCCAAATCAACAGCCAGTTGGGAGCAACTCCTAATAATTCCACTCCTGGTAAACGCAGAGGCAACATTAATAGACACGCCAATAGCGAACCACCTAAAACTATCCAATTCAACAAACGGATTGCGCCTTTGGGCAAAAAATCACCTCAGCATCATTATTTATTTTCTTGAACGCCGACATTTGCATAAACAAATACCCACTCTAAATAATTTAGCGGTGACGTGAGAGCGATCGCGGCTTCTGGGGCAGGGCTTTTAGTTAAATCGATTTTTTCTACTCTCCCCACAGGTATACCCGCCGGAAATATTTGACTGTAAGGCGAAGTTGCCACAAAATCCCCTGGGCGAACATCGGGGACTTTATCAAAAAATTGCATTACCGCCCGCGTTGAAGACTGCCCTTTGAGCAAGCCCGTATAACGGCTGCGACTAATAGTTACTCCCACTTGACTTGAAATATCACTAACTAATAGTACGCGGCTAGTATTTGGAGTAACGCCAATTACTCTACCTACCAAACCACCAGGAGCCGTAACTACAAAATTTACACCGATTCCCTTTTTGCTACCGCGCCCAAGAGTGACTTGTTGCCACCAAAGATCGGCGCTGCGTCCAATTACGGGAGCGACAATCATTTGACGATTTTTTTGCGCGGCTCGATAGTCTAGTAAATCTTTTAGCTGTTGATTTTGGCGCTCTTGTTCTACTAACCGTCCTTGCAGTTCAATTGTCCGAGCATCATTCAACCGCTCTATTTGAATTGGATCTTGAAATGGGCGAGCGATCGCACCAGTTAGTTCGCTAATTGCTGCTCCTTGAGTTTGGCGAATTATCCACGCACAAGCCAATGCCAAACAAGTACCAATTAGTTGCCACCGATTTTTATCCCACCATCGCCGGATTGCATACATAGCTACTGATGTTGAGAACGCCCGCTAAATACTCGTTCCATTTGATTAAAATTCTCTAATACTTTGCCTGTACCCAAAACTACACAGTTTAGAGGTTCGTCTGCTATGTGGGTAATTATCCCTGTTTCATGACTAATTAAAGTATTGATGCCGCGTAGTAAAGCGCCACCACCTGCCAGCATAATCCCGCGATCGACAATATCGGCAGCGAGTTCTGGTGGCGTTCGTTCCAACGTGCGCTTGACTGCCTCAATAATTACAAGTAGTGGATCGGACATACTCTCCCTGATTTCTGGTCCCTTAATTGTGACTGTCCTTGGCAATCCAGAAAGTAAGTGCAATCCTCTTACTTCCATTACCGCCTCATCATCATCGCGGGTAGGATAAGCCGAACCGATGCGAATTTTGACTTCTTCTGCCGTGCGTTCACCGATCACCATATTATGAATCTTTTTCATGTACTGAATAATTGCCTCATTTAGCTCATCTCCAGCCACCCGCACCGATTCACTTTCCACAGTTCCGTTATAGCTAAGCACGGCAATTTCTGTCGTCCCGCCGCCGATATCTACAATCATATTGCCGATGGGTTCGGTTACAGGTAATCCTGCCCCAATTGCTGCTGCCAAAGGCTCATCGACTACATGAACTTCTCTTGCCCCCGCCCGCAGGGCTGCATTCATCAGGGCTTGTTGTTCTACGCCAGTAACGCCGCTAGGAATGCCAACTACAATTCGCGGGTTAACTGTTCTGCCGCCGTTGGCGCGTTGAATAAAGTGCTTGAGCATTAATTCGGCAGTATCAAAGTCGGCAATCACGCCATTTCGCAACGGGCGACTAACAATGACGCTACCGGGAGTTCTGCCTAGCATTTTTTTGGCATCTTCTCCTACAGCTAAAGTTTGTTTATCCTTAGAGTCGATAGCGATTACGGAAGGCTCTTGCAATACGATGCCTTTACCGGATACAAAAACGAGGGTGTTGGCAGTACCGAGATCGATACCCATGTCCCTAGATAAGGAAGACTGATTAAAAAAACCAAAAAGACCCACGTGCCTCGCTACCCCAAAGTTTAGTAAGTTCTATGTAGAACAAAAAATAGTAACCGTGCTGGATTTTATTACTTCTTGTGCTTTGAGTCTAGTAGGAAAATTGAGGAGTTTTCAGTAAAGTGATAAATTGCCTAGATGGTTTTAAATTGCTGGAAATTGGATTTGCAATTTTTGGCTATTAGAGGCACGATTGTGGAGTACACCTGTACTGTAAGTAAAACAATATGAGTCTTAACGTTGTGCATCTGGTAGGGCGTGTGGGTAAAGATCCAGATGTTAAATATTTAACCAGTGGCAAAGTAGTATGTAAATTGACTCTGGCAGTCAATCGCCAGTCTCGCAATAGCGATGAACCGGACTGGTTTACTTTGGAAATGTGGGATAAAACCGCTCAAGTTGCGGCGGATTTTGTGCGTAAAGGCAAGCAAATCGGGGTAAAAGGTTCCTTAAAGTTTGACACTTGGAGCGATCGCACAACAGGGACAAATCGTTCTTCCCCAGTCATCCTCGTCGAAAGGCTAGAACTATTAGGTTCTAAGCGCGAAGATGAGGCTAATTCTTTTGGTGGGAGCAATAGCGCAATGTAAGCCAAAGGCAGAAAATCAATATTTTCTGCCTTTGATGCTAATAACTAATTTGTAAAGTAACCGATGCTTCTACCTTTTGTTCGCCACCGATAACGGGGGTACTAGCCTTAGACTCCGCACGAGATGCCAAGTCGTTAAACTGAGCTAAGGGTTGAGGTGGAGGCGGAGCAGCGTTATTAATTTGAATGCTGACAATTTCTTTTGCCGCAAAGTTCAGCGCGCCTAAAACCGAACTAGCTTGCTGTTGAGCGTTTTGCGTTGCTTTTTTTAAGGCTTCTTGTTCGGCAGCCAAAATTGCGCTATCGGTGGCTATAAACCTAATTCCTTCTATTCTGGTCGCTCCTACTCGGACGGATTCATCTAATAAATTGCCAATACTCTCTGTGGGAATCCGAAAACTGACAGTATTAGTAGCTGTATAACCTGTCAATTTTTGCGTGTTGTTGTTGTAGCTATAGACAGGATTAAGGCTAATACCTGTAGTTTCGAGCTTTTCAACTTGTTGCCGAGCTTTGAGCAAAGCGACTACCGCATTAGAGCGTTTAGCGGCTTCCTGTTGAGCCTCAGTAGCAGTTTTTCCTTGGACTTCTACGCCCAAACGTACCTCAGATAAAGTGGTGGGAATAGTTTCTACGCCGCGACCGCTAACAGTTAAAGTCCGCATTAATATATTTTGTACCTGTCCTCGGTCTTGAGCTAAAGCGCTCAGAGTCGTTACGCCTAGCAACCCAAAAGCTAAAGATATGACGACAAAATACTGGCGTAAATCTTTTCTACTGCCTAGTTTCTGCCCAGACAAGTTATTTATCAACGAAAGTTTCATGGATTGTGTTGTGCCAAAATATTCTCAATTATCCCAAATATTGCTTCTTTGCAGTGCGAAGCTCTGCGAGCGCGCTAGCGCTATCGCATTTTATAAATCCCACCGCCGTAATTAATTTTCAGACCACGGCTTACTTGCAATCTTCTTGTACAGTAAAAAAGATGATTTTTTGATAGCTAATGGTAATAGAAGCAATTGCTGGATTTGACTTGTCGCTGTTAGTGCTTGTTCCCAGTTGGTGCAAGCCGACGATTTTACTTGCCGCTTCAAGCGAGGCAGAAAATAGTCCGATGATCCTCGCGGGAGTATTGCTCAGTTTGGTTGCCGTTTACTTAGCAAGCAAAATTGGTGGCGAACTATCCAACCGCTTTGGCTTGCCACCTGTACTAGGAGAATTAGTCGGCGGGGTTGTGGTGGGTGTTTCGGCTTTGGATATATTGGTGTTTCCCGAAGGGGGCGGTAGTAGCTCTAGTTCGCTAATTATGACCTTGCTGCAAAATACCGCAGGTTTGGAGCCAGGGGCGGTAGCTGCCACTTTTCAAGCGCAAAGTGAGGTAATTTCAGTTTTGGCAGAGCTTGGGGTAATTATTCTGCTATTTGAAATTGGCTTGGAATCAAATTTAAAAGAACTTTTAGCCGTTGGTTATCAAGCAGTAGTAGTAGCATTTGTCGGCGTAATTGTCACGTTTGCGGCGGGAACTATCGGGCTAATGACTTTGTTCCACGTAAGCGCCGTACCAGCGATTTTTGCCGGAGCCGCTTTAACCGCTACAAGTATTGGCATTACGTCCAAGGTGCTATCGGAACTAGGCAAGCTGACTTCTAAAGAAGGTCAAATTATTCTGGGGGCGGCGGTAATTGATGATGTACTCGGTATTATCGTTTTAGCCGTCGTCGCTAGTTTGGCAAAAACTGGTGAAGTCGATGTGAGTAATGTCATTTATTTGATAATTAGCGCTACCAGCTTTTTGCTCGGTGCAATTTTACTTGGAAAAGTATTCAATACCTCTTTTGTCGGGATCTCCGAGCGGCTCAAAACTCGTGGCAGATTAACTATCCCGGCATTTATCTTTGCTTTTTTATTGGCTTACTTCGCGGCGGCAATCAATTTAGAAGCAATTTTAGGAGCTTTTGCGGCGGGTTTAGTCCTAGATGAAACAGACGAGCGCACCGAACTGGAGCATCAAGTACGTCCGATTGCTGACTTGTTAGTGCCGATTTTCTTTGTTAGTGTGGGTGCTAAAACTGACTTGAGCGTCCTTAATCCCTTTGAACCTAGCAATAGGGAGGGTTTGATTATTGCTAGCTTTTTAATTGCGATCGCTATAGTTGGTAAATTAGTCACGGGGTTAGCTGTATTTGGTCAACCACAAATCAATCGTTTAGCGATTGGCGTGGGGATGATCCCTAGAGGAGAAGTAGGGCTAGTATTTGCCGGTGTTGGTTCTGCTAGTGGGGCGCTTTCTAAGCCTTTAGAAGCCGCAATTATTGTGATGGTAATTTTGACTACTTTTTTAGCACCGCCCTTCTTGCGAATAGTTTTCCCTACCACTCCAGAGGAAGCGCTTGCCAGCTTAAAAGAGCAGCCCGTTCCCGCTACGGAATCTTTTGGGACAAAGATCGAGTAGATTAATAATGTTTTTAGGAAACAAGCCTAGATTAGTTTGCGTCCGCTTAGTTGGTGATGGTTAGCTGCCTCTCTATCTAGGGTTATAGAGATAGAGAGGCAGCTAACCAAGCTAAGGCTTGGCTAAATACTAGGATGAGTTGATGTGCGATTGCCTATCTTGTTGCCAATTAACCCATTTAAGAGTACATAAGTAAGACTTGCCGTGCCGATATTTACTACTGATACTCAGCTATACTCAATCATCAGCATCCAATCAATAAAATTGCAGCAAATGGTGATGTAAAAACATAGCCAATAGTCAATGTTTGACCGGGCATAAATGGCTAGAACCAATGAGAATGAGGAGAAAACATTGTGAGATTTCACTGGCTACTACCCAGTATTTTAAGTATTTTTGTACTATCCTCTACAGCAGAGGCAGCAAAGCTACGTTCTTGGCGTTTTGATGCCAACCAAAATCGGCTGCACTTCAATACCGATGGCAGCGTTCAACCCAAAGCGAAGCTAATTTTTAATCCAACTCGCCTAGTAATCGATTTGCCAGGGACGACTTTACAACGTTCTACTGTGAAGCAACAATACGGTGGTGCAATTCGCAGCGTTCGAGTTGGTCAATTTGACGAGCGGACAACTCGAATAGCGATTGAATTGAGTCCGGGGTACAAATTAGACCCCAATCAAGTCAAAGTTCGGGGTGTAACACCTAGCCAGTGGACAGTCCAATTGCCCGTACCGCAAAAAGTGGCGGCATCTCCATCGCCCAATCGTACCTCGTTGCCTCTACCTGCATCTGTGAGAGCGAGTAATTCCGAACCGAGAAAAATCTTTGCAGTTGTCAAGACAGACGAGCCGTCTAATAAAAACTCGTCCTTGCGGAGAACAGCAACTAATTCCACCGCCGTTGTGCAAATTCACACCATTCAAGTAACCGCCGATGGTTTATTTGTCCGTACTCGTGGAGGGGGTACTCCTAGCATTAATGTTAATCGCAGTAGCGATCGCTCTCAAATTAACTTTGACTTAAGAGGGGCTGCTTTGTCGCCTCTAGCTGCTGCTAATACCAAAGTCAATCGTTTTGGGGTAAGCAATATTAAGCTCTCGCAAGTCCAATCTTCACCCCCAGTGGTCAGGATGACGATGCAGGTAAACAAAAACAGCCCAGATTGGGAAGCGGCGGTTAGTCGCTTTGGTGGCGTAACTGTGCTGCCAGTAGGTGGTGTTAGTGCCGTCAGGACGAATCCTGTCGTCGTCAGTACAACTACCAACTCCTCTGCCCAGCCAGCGCCGGGAGTCGCAACAATTGAGTCTGTAGAATTTAATGGCGATGGCAGCCAGCTATTAATTAAAACCGATCAAAGTCTTACTTACACTAGCGGCTGGGATCGTTCTTCGGGACTATATCGAATTACTTTTGCCGATACCCAACTAGCTCGCGCAGTCAAGGGACCCAATTTAACTACAAATAGTCCTTTGCTCCGAGTGCGCTTGCAGCAACCCACTCCTCGGACTGTATTAATTTCAGTTCTTCCGGCGGCAGGAGTGCGCGTAGGAGAGCTAAATCAGCCTTCTCCAGAGTTATTAGCCTTGCAATTGCAACGCTCCTCTCAAGCTTTATTTCCACCCTCGTCGCCCTCGTCGTCAACGCCGGATTTAATTTCGATTCCGACTACTCCACCACCAAATACTCCCGTACCATCAACAAAACCTCGCACCGTTGGGCAAAAGCGGATGGTTGTAGTTATCGATCCCGGACATGGAGGCAAAGATCCTGGGGCAATTGGAATTGGAGGATTGCAAGAAAAAAATGTAATTTTGCCCATTTCTAAAAAAATAGCAGCAATTTTAGAGCAAAAGGGCATTCAAGTAGTGATGACGCGAGATAGCGACTACTTTGTCGGTCTAGAACCGCGCACGGTGCTGGCAAACAAGGTAAATGCCAACGTATTTGTCAGCATCCACGCCAATGCTATGCCTGCTAAACGCAGCGATGTCAATGGTTTGGAGACTTATTACTACGATAGCGGTCAGCGTTTGGCGCGGACAATTCACAATAGTATTCTTGGCAGTATCAATATTCGCGATCGCGGTGTCAGAAAGGCAAGATTTTACGTTCTGCGTAAAAGTTCCATGCCATCTGTGTTAGTTGAAGTAGGCTTTGTTACAGGGGTCGTTGATTCTCCCCGCTTAGGAACGACAGCTTATCAAAATCAAATGGCAGAAGCAATCGCTCGCGGTATACTCCAGTATATTCAACAAAACCAGTAACTTTTTTTGCAGCTTATTTAATTTATTAGCCTGTGTCTCAATTATCTGTATCTCCTGGCATACCTGCATCTTTTGATGTGCCGCAATCTGCTTGTATCGGCATATTTGACAGTGGGGTTGGTGGTCTGACCGTACTTAGTCAAGCTGCTCTGCAACTGCCCTCAGAATCAATCGTTTATTTTGGCGATACAGCACGAGTGCCTTATGGTACGCGATCGCAAAAAGAAATTTTACAGTTTGTCCGCGAAATTATTAGTTGGATGCTACAGCAACAAGCCAAAATGGTGATTATGGCTTGCAATACCAGTTCTGCTTTAGTATTAAAGACCGTGCAAGCAGAATTTCCGATTCCGATTATTGGGACGATTTTACCTGGCTCTTTTGCGGCGGCAAAGCTCGGTCGGCGAATTGGGATAATTGCAACTCCCGCAACTGTGGCTAGTAATGCTTACAAGCACGCAATTTTGGCGCTCGATCCTACGGTTCAAGTTTGGCAAGTCGCTTGTCCTGAATTTGTACCCTTGATCGAACAAAATCGCATCCATGACCCTTATACAGCACGAGTAGCGCAGCAGTATTTAGCGCCATTATTAGCGCAAAAAATTGATACCCTTGTTTACGGCTGCACTCACTACCCCCATCTAGAGCCTGTACTGCGTTTGCTGTTATCTCCCACAGTTAAGTTGCTCGATCCAGCTATCCATGTTGTTGCTACAGCAACACAACAACTTGACTTGCTAGGCTTAACAAATACAGCTATAGCCCCGCTTCCCACTCGCTTTTATGTTAGTGGTTGTTCCCAAACTTTTGCTCAGTCTGCTCAGTTACTATTAGGTTGCACGCCAATTGTTGAAAAGGTATCTTTGACTTAGTTTGTTTGAGAAGAAGATGCAGCGCCAAAGTGGTTTTCTGCGCTTTTACCTTTTGCTTTCTACTTTTTTTCCTTGGTGTTGTGCCAATTCTAATAAGTAAATGTTCAAAATTTTCTCATTGAGCTTAATATAAAATTTTATAATTTCTTAAGCAAGTCTGGGTCTACTACAAAAACTTTCTCAACTTTTGCAACGACTCTACAGGTAAAAGTCTAATAAACTTAACTACTGCCTCAAACAACAGTCTAATTGACTTAATCCAAGCAATTATCCCAAAACCTATCGCCCGATCGGGCGATAGTTCGCTGCAAGTTTGCTCTAGCTAAAAATTAGCACTGAATCAAACTTCCCCGTTGCCGACGGTTAGCTTAAAATAAGTACAGGATATGTAAATTTTCGTAACTAAACTCAGAGTCGGCTCATCTATGACCTCAGCAACTTCTCTCTTTTCTCCAGTGGAAGCAGACCTGCGTTTGCTATCAGAGAATTTAATTAAGTTAGTCGGTACTCATCACCCAATTTTCTTTGAAGCAGCGAAACACTTGTTTGCAGCCGGAGGAAAACGGGTGCGCCCAGCGATTGTACTGCTGGTATCGCGGGCAACCATGCTAGAAGACGAAATTACTGAGCGTCATCGCCGATTAGCTGAGATTACCGAAATGATTCATACCGCAAGTTTGGTACACGATGATGTAGTAGATGAATCCCAAATGCGGCGCGGCGTACCGACAGTTAATAATTTATTCGGTAATGGTGTAGCCGTGCTGGCGGGGGACTTTCTATTTTCTCAATCTTTCTGGTATTTGGCTAATTTGGATAACTTGGAAGTAGTCAAACTGCTGTCGGAAGTAATTATGAATTTTGCTACTGGGGAAATTCAACAAGGAATGTCGCAGTTTGATACGGAAGTGACTATTGAAGCTTATTTAGAAAAAAGCTACTACAAAACTGCTTCTTTGATTGCCAATAGTTCTAAAGCGGCAGGGTTGCTAAGCGATGTCTCCAGAGAAACTGCCGAGCATTTGTACGGTTATGGTCGTCATTGGGGGCTGGCATTTCAAATAGTCGATGATATTTTGGATTTTACAGGTTCAACTAGCACCTTGGGCAAACCCGCGCTGGCAGATATTAGCAGTGGCAATTTGACGGCTCCTGCCTTGTATGCTTTAGAAGAAAAACCATACTTAGAAAAATTAATCGAGCGCCAGTTTGAGAAACCAGGAGACTTGGAAAATGCGATCGCCTTAATTACTGATAGTAATGGTATAGAAAGAGCGCGGACTTTAGCGGCTGATCACGCCCATTTAGCCGTAGAACATTTAGCCGATTTGCCTGCTTCCCCGTCCAGGCAAGCATTAATAGATATGGCTGACTATGTTTTAAGTCGGATGTATTAATTCACGGTTGGCTACATTCAAGCAAGATCGGGAGGTATTTGGTTAAAGGGATTGGGTTTTATTTGGACTTGAATTAATTTTTGGATATCTTGACGCTTAACTTCATGACCTGTACTTGCTGCTCCTGAATCCAAAAAGATGATACTATCGACCGTTTCTAAAGCTACTAACTGAAACAAAATATGCGTGACGGGAATAGGTAAAGCAATTAATTGGGCGGCAAATTCGGCGCTACTGGTAGCAAAACTATCTTGGAGAGTAGGAAAAGCATAAATTACCCGCTTTTCAAGCGTGCGATTGGTAATAGTTGTGACTAGCCAATCTGCGTCTAAGCTTTGAATAATGTAGTATTGCTCGTAACCCAACTTTGCAGCTAACTGCTTTAGTCCTGGAGCGATTTTTTCAATCAATTTTGGCGTAACACCATCGTTTGGTGCATCATCTATTAGTAATTGAATTTGTTGTTCTAAGTTCATAGCCTGTAAGACGCAAATCCGTTAATTGTTGAGTTTAGCAAGGGCGTAAAAAGAGTAGTGGCAAATCATTAATTATATGCCATCATCAAAGCGCACAACTAAGTTCTAAAAAATGCGATCGCTTGCCAATCGAAAGTTTGCGCGACAAACTACTGCTATAGAAGCGGAAGACTCAATCTTATTGCGGGTATTAGTCCAATCCTTGGTAATAGTAGGAATTGCGGCAGTGGATATTGCGGGGGGAACTCAAAGCAGTTTGTGGGCTGTACCCTTGAGTGTAGTTGGGGCAGCGTGGAGTTGGTATCGTCGTCGCGATCGCAATATTGCCCTCAAGTTTTGTATTGCCATCGGTATGCTAGTTGCGATGGCGGCATTTTTTGGGCGGCTTTTAGGTCAACTCAACGATACTAGGCTGGTATTGGCGGAGTTTTTGATTCAAATTCAAGTATTTCATAGCTTCGATCTTCCCCGCCGGAAAGACTTGGGCTACTCGATTGTGATTGGGCTAATTTTGCTGGGTGTGGCAGGTACAGTTAGTCAAACTTTGGCTTTTGCGCCAATTTTGGTGCTGTTTTTGGCGATCGCCCTGCCGATATTGGTCTTAGATTACCGTTCGCGATTGGGAATAAAAGAGAGGGTTAAAGATAAGGGGCGAAAAATCAAGCCGATCGCGCTTAGTAATATCAAAAGTGGCAGCAAGTTATTTTTAATTGTTGCCAGTTTGGGAATATTAATTTTTGCTTTTTTACCTCGATTTCCTGGTTATCAGTTGCGGACTTTTCCTGTTAGTCAAACTATTGATTTTCAAGGGCAATTTGATGGCAGAAATATTGTCAACCCTGGCTACGTGAATGGGGGTACGGGAAGCGGTGGTACGGGGACGGGTAGAGAGCAGCGAGGGGGGGGGCGGGCCGATCCGACATTCTATTACGGCTTTAGTAGCGTTATCGATCAAAATTTGCGAGGGGAACTCAAACCAAAAATAGTCATGCGCGTGCGGAGTCAAGCTGAGGGATTTTGGCGAGTGCTGGCTTTTGACAAATATACAGGCAAAGGTTGGGAGATTTCTCGCAACGAGCAAGTCCAAAAGTATTCCCGCTCTAGTTGGTCTTACCAAATATCTTTACCTCTACCCCAAATTCGTGGCAAGACTAAAGAAGTAGTGCAGACTTATACAGTAGTTTCGCAGTTGCCAAATTTAGTTCCGGCTTTGGCGTATCCCAAACAAATTTACTTTCCTACTAGAGAAATCGCGGTGGATTTAGAAGGAGGGTTGCGAAGTCCTGTAGGATTGGGGGAGGATATGAGCTATACGGTAATTTCTGAAGTCCCTTATCGAAATCGCGCTGCCTTACAACTTGCGAATAATCGCTACTCTAAAAGTATTCAAGATTACTATCTGCAAATTCCGACGGCGATTAAAGCCAAAGTTGGCGATCGCACTGAGGAAATTTTAGCTAACTACAATCAAGAGCGAGTAGCCAAATCTAATCAGCCTCTAACTTCTGTTTATGAAAAAGCTCTCTACCTTGCTCAGTATCTCAAGCAGCGCTACACAGTTCCTGACAATCCTTTGGGCTTGGCTTTATTAGCTAAAGATGAGGACTTGGTAGAAGCATTTTTATTTAAAAATCAAGGTGGCTATCCCGACCAATTTTCGACAACTTTAACAATGATGCTGCGCTCCATTGGCATTCCTTCTCGGCTTGTAGCAGGCTTTAGTTCGGGGCAATTTAATCCATTTACAGGATTATATGTGGTTCGCAATACCGATGCTTACGCGATGAGCGAAGTTTATTTCCCTGGTTATGGTTGGTTTACTTTCGATCCAATTCCCGGTCATCCCTTAATTCCACCATCGATTGAAGAATCGCAGACATTTGGAGTTTTACGCAAATTTTGGCAGTGGATAGCAGGATGGTTGCCAACCCCTGTTACCGGATTACTTAATAATATATTTTTGTGGTTGGGAAATGCGATCGCTTGGTTTTTGGGGTTATTTGCTCAAGGCTGGTGGGGGACTTTAAGGGGGTTAATTATTGCTACAGGATTAGGTTTTGTTGGTTGGTTGAGTTTACAGCAGTGGAGAAAGTTGCTTAACCACCGTAAGTTGGCTAAGTTGCCGCCAATGGAAAAACTATATCAACAAATGCTGGCTTGGACGGCACAAAAAGGCGACTTCAAGCATCCATCGCAAACACCGTTAGAATACGCTCAAGGCTCTTATCAGCGTCATTCTCCTCTAATCGCCGAGGTAATTGAGGAGATTTGTCAGGCTTACATTGGCTGGCGATATGGCAGTCAATCGCCGAATTTGGACTATTTAAATCAGCGATGGCGAACTATTCGGGCAACAGACGTTCGAGTTAATTTTGGTAAGAAAAGCAAGTAATGGTGCTGGGTGGATAAAAAAAATTAGTATTGAGCAGCCCGCCCCCAGATTTGGGAGCAGATTGAGTTATTAGAGCTACTCGATAGTCTTGCTAATTTTATTTAATCGCTTGCCCAAGCGTTGTACAGCCCCTTTGATGCCTCTAGGAGCTTCTGCCGCCGCTTCGATGGTTTGTTCGCCTAGGGTTGCCAAGGCTTTAGAAAGATCGGTCTTTTTTCCTTTACCAGACTTGAGAGATTGCTTCAGTTGCTTGAGGTTGTCAGCAATTTTTTGAGAATGCTTGTCCTCTAACTTTTGCAATATCCCGTACCAGTGATTGATCGCTGCTGTGGCTACGCTCATATCAACAGACTCTAAGTCTTCATCTAGCGTCTCTGTTAAAGTATTGATGCTGTCGATATTTTCTTGGTCTTCAGCTTTGCCTAAAGAGTTTCCAACTTTAGTTAGTTGCTTGCCTAGTTTTTGCAACGTTGCTTTTGCTTCTTTGTCACTATCGGCGGCAATATCCATTGTGCGATCGCCTACATGAATTAGGGCTTCACCAACTTCATGTCCTGATGCTTTACCACCTTTGAGTAATTGCTTTAGTTCTTTAAGACCATCTGCAAGCTCTTTACTGTCTTTGTCTTTAGATTTGTGCAGGGCATTGTACCACTCATCTATTGACTCCAAACCAGCCTCCGTGTCTATAGAGCTTAAGTCACCTTGCAAAAATTCAAATAGTGAATCTAGATTTGGACTATCTTTTGTCTCACCATTTGTAGGTTGAGATTTACTTTTAGAATCTTGCTTAGAGTCTGCCTTGCTAGACATATTTCTTATCCGGTTAATAGATTTATTCCATCACTCAGCATATAGAGCTAGATTCTTGACTTCCTCATCCTTAAGTTAAATATCGCTGCACTCAGAGCGAAAACAGTTCTTTTATACCTGCGCTGCCAATTTCTACAGCTAAAGCCGCCAGCAAAAAACCAAGTAATTGAGTAACGATGACTGCGCCTTCTGCACCGATAAATTTATCGATGCGACTTGCCTGACGGACAATAAACCAAGTTACCACCATCGCCGCTACAATCCCAATAACTACGCTTAAACGCGCTTCAGGAGACTGAGACATTAGCAGCATAACTGTAGTTAAAGTTCCTGGTCCAGCTAGTAAAGGAAAAGCGAGGGGAGTAATTGCTACATCTCGCTCTTGCTCAACAATGGGGGTATCTATTTCTCCGTTGAGCATTTGCAAAGCAATCAATAACAATAGTAAGCCTCCGGCTACCTCTAGAGATCCGATGCTGATATGCAAGTAATCCAAAATAACTTGTCCAGCAAAGGCAAATGCAAGTAGTACCAATGTTGCTACTACACTAGCTTTATCGACTACTTTATTTCTTTGTTCCAATTCCATGCCTTTAGTAAGAACAAGAAACAAGGGTGCATTACCCAAGGCATCAGCAATCACAAATACCGCAATAAATGCTTTAACTAAGACAGGAAAATTCACTTGGCATCAGGTAAAAAAGGTCTTTAACAACCTTAACGTGAATCTCCTTTAAACTTGCTGCTATTGCTTTTTTAAGCTAACACTTTAATTTTTGCTGGGCTTAAGCCAGCTAAATATTTGAGCAACAGTTATTTCTAAGCCTATAAATTCTGGAATAGGTAATATATCTTGTCCTGTAAGCTCTATAGGCTGCTGTCCTGGAGAAAATGCGATTGCAATTTTTGCACTAGGCTCGATAAACCACCCTAATTGAGTGCCATATTTGAGACAGTGCAAGATATTACTAATAACTTTAGTGGCGTTTTGGTCGGGTGAAAGAATTTCTATAGTCCAATCTGGATAGATTTTAAACACATTGCCAATTTCTCCATCTGCGTCAAATGGTATTCGCTGCCAAGAAAATACTGTTATATCTGGGACAATGGAGCGATCGGCAAAAGTACAACGTAATTCTGGAAAAGCTAGGGCAATTTGTCGCTCCTCGGCTGCTTGATTTATAGCCTCGCAAAGCTTGAGTTGCAGCCGGGAAGGTTTGCCTTGAGGCATAGGTTTTTGGTAAATAAGTCCGGCAATAAATTCGCTGGCTGGCTGAGTTTCGGGAAATGCTAAAAACTCATCTAAAGTTAGTAATCGATCTATTGCAGTCGTCATAGGCGAGTATTTTTTTCGTCAAAAAGACTTAAGGATTTTTGAATTCTTTTCAACTTTTGCTGGCGAATTTCTTCGTCAAACCTAGCTATCACTTCATCAAGTTGCAATCCTAACTCCTCAAATTCCAGACGCGCGCGACGCAAATTACTTACTAGACGTAAATCAACGGACGGACTTGGCATTAATGGTTGTGTCATAGTAACTTCCACTCAGTCTTGATTTCTTGAATACTTTGTTCTAGTGCTGGCAGCCTAGCTTCTGTACTTTTTATAGCTTGCATTACTAGCTCTAGCATATCGCCTGGAACATGAGGCTGAACGTTAAAGACCCGAATTTGTATAATTGAAAATTGTGAAAATTTCTCTGTAGCTTGCTCCGCAACGCTTTGTAATTCATCAAGATAGACAATTGTCCTTTCTGTTTCACCAAATCTGTCGAATAGGGCAAACTCCGCATCTCTAGAATTTTCAATCACATCAGCTAATTGTCGTTTCAATCTCCAAATTGTTTCATAGATGCCGTTTGGGAGTTTTGCCATAAGTGTAGCTACTATAAAAGTTAATTATTCACCACTTGCAAGGTAGAATCCGCCGATCGCCCAAATTCTTCTGGTGCGTATTGTAAATGTACTTCTGCGCCGGGATAAACAAAGGTTCCGGGAGTAACAGAACGAACTAAGTAATGCAGGCTATATACTCCAGGTTGCAAGCTGTTGCCATAAGCCACAATGCGATCGCGATAAATTGTTTGATAGTCAATTTCCCAGTTATCTTGCGTTGCCTGAAAATAAGGCGTAGCAGTTTGAAAACTTGTATCTACCGCTTCAAAGCCTGCTGGTATCGGGTCAGTTATTACTACATTATTTACCTCATGGTCAGTAGTAATTTCTAAACCAATATCAAATACTTGTCCGCTACTTACTTTAAGCGGCTCACCTATATCATAAAGCCCTAAGCGTTGCAACACCTTTGGCTCATTAGCTGCTCTAATTTCCCGCACCACACGCAACCCATTAAGAGCGCCTGGTTGATTGCCTTGCAAGCGATAGCGGTAGGCAACTAAGTAATGCAATAAGCCTTGACCAGATTTTTTGAGGATCAGATCGTGTTTACCGCGAGGAAGATTAGCTATTGGCACTTTTACCTCTAGGTTAGAATTGCGATCGCCTGCTAACTTGGTTGAAGCTAGTTGTTTGCCAGCTAGTTGCACTGTGGCTGTCAAATTATTAGGTTTGGGTTGAATCTGGCTGTATTCCACCACCGCAGTTAAAGCTTCAGCGTTGTCATAAGTGCTTGCCCAAGTTCCCTTGCGGCGCTGTGCCAAAAGTCCTTGCAATAGGCGATCTAACGTTTCTGGTTGCTTATTTTGGGCGACAAATAAGCGCAAAGCTTGAGCTTGGACTGTAGTAGGCGAACTAATCCATCTCCAACCTGGAGGTAGATTAACTGTAGCGCTGCGCCCCGTCTGGTAAACAGTTTCTTGCAATTGGTCAAATAGCGTTTGAAATTCTTGCTGCCATTGAGGAAATTGGGAGAGGTAACGAGCTAGTTTTATTTGGCTAACGGCATCAAATTGGCTTCTATATTCATAGATGTCTGCCAAAAAGTCAGTGCGTATATCTCCAAGTGCAGCTAAACCCATCAAAGCCTCTAGTCGTACTTGATTTTTGCATAGTTGTTGCTTGCAGAAATCGTATTGACCGGGATTAGTGAAGATTTTGTCTAAATAAGTCTCTAAACGACTCACCATTGCTGAATTAGGCTTAAATCCAGCAGCAGTCGCTTGAGCAATACTTTGCGCCGCGTAGGGAGAAACAAAAGGATCGGAGGTTTCTTGTTTGGGGAAAGCTGCAAAACCACCATCCGCTCTCTGGAGTTTCTGCAATACTGCTAATGCTTGACTAGCTTGCACTACAGGATTAAATTCAGGGTTTTGCGAGTAGGAATTGCCGAGTTTCGCTAAGTTAGATGCGATCGCAAGTTTACTTGCCGCAGGTTCCAAAAATGGTAACTCGTTATCTGCCAAAACCTGTTCGGCGGGTGCAGTAATTTGAGCAATCAGCGTACTTGCAGTCGAAACTTCTAAGCCGCCTGTCGTGTTAACGACATTTTTATCTACATTCACAGGAATCTTTATCTGCTTGTTAGTTACGCCCGTTTCTACTACTTGTTCTGTAACTTCTAATGGCTTGACTTCTAGCGGTACGGCAAAAGCATCGCTTGTACCATTGAGTTGAGTTTTAAATTGGACTTGGGTGTTACCTGCCGTATTTACCACCATTGGAAAACGGTAAGCGCTAGTTCCTGACACGGCTTGAACTTGCAAGCTGCCAGAATTATCAGCAAAAGCTACGCCACCCTTGAGACTGCCAGTAATAGCTAGGTTTGTAGATTGTCCAGTCGTGTTAGTAACGGATAAACCCCCCTCAAAGTAATCGCCTGGGCGGACAAATTGGGGCAATACTGGATTAGATAGCAAGGGTTTGGTAGTAATAAACGTTGTCTCGGCATTGCCAAAATGCAAATTGCCATCAGTAGCCACAGCCATCACTCGCCAAGTTGTCAGATCGTCGGGTAATTTGAAAGTTACGCTAGTTTGCCCGTTGTCATCAGTTAAAACTGAGCCGTTGTAGTAAGCCAAGGCTTGAAAGTTTGTTCTAGTGCGGGTATTAGCTGCCCCATTGGAAAAGCCTCCACCATAACCCCAACCTTTCTGTAAGGGCGAGGAAAGCGGTTGTAAAACTACATCCGGGCGATTGTCAGCAAATCGAGTAGAAATTGATTGTTCTGCATATACTGTTGATACTAGATCTGGTGGTCTGTAGCCGCTCAGTTGCAATACAGCTTCATTTACCACCATCACAGTAAATTGTCCTTTGATAGGTCGATTTTGCAGATCTCTAATTTCTAGCTTTACTGTTTGTTCCGTACCAGGTGAGAGTGTTTGACTATTAGCCGTAGCCTGCACTTTTAAATACTTATCGTCCAAATTAGTATTAAACGGTGCAAAACCAACTCTTACTAATTTATCTAGTTTGCCTGGTTCTACTTGCGACAAAGGTTTGCCTTGACGGACTAACACCGCTTCTACCGCCGCATTGGGCAACATATCTTCCGTAACTTGGAATTGAATTTGTGGCGCTGCACCCTTAACTTGAACTATGCGGCGTTCAATAAAGTTGTGGCGGATAATCGCAAAATGCAACTCAGCTTCAAGATAAGGCGACTGAATAAGAACATTTGCTGTTTCACCAGGCTTGTAGGTATCTTTATCGAGGCGAAGTTCCAAACGATTATTGGTATATCTACTCCCCCAATCTACCGGACTATCACCCGCCGCCCATATCTGCATATCTGTAGCAGTAGTATCATCTTTGGCATCGGCAAAATTAGCGCGGATGCGATAGGAACCCGACTCAGGAGGAGTTAGAGCGACTGATTGCGCCGCCTGCGTTGAGCTAATTTCTGTTTGTTCGACAGTTTTGTATTCCACCTGATTTTTAGGTGTTTGGCTGCCTTCTACAACTTGAGTCACGCTGCTGTAGATAATTTGTTGCAATTCCAAACGCACTGGTTGCCCAGTTATTGCTTTCCCGGTGCTGTCAGTAACAATTACTTGCACAGGCAAAGATTTACCCGCGTCGGCAACAAAATTGCTTTGCAAACCAATTAAGACTTCGCTCGGTAATACTGTAAAGGTCTGCGAATTAGCCACCGATAGATTAGACACATCTGTAACTTGCGCGTCTACTCTGTAAGTCATGGGATAAGGAACAT
Source organism: Aliterella sp. E5.1 (assembly GCF_057473825.1). NCBI lineage: Bacteria > Bacillati > Cyanobacteriota > Cyanophyceae > Chroococcidiopsidales > Aliterellaceae > Aliterella > Aliterella sp. E5.1. The sequence goes on along the minus strand of NZ_JBYCCV010000009.1, from coordinate 4,027 downwards.
CTTTCGCTACCGGAACAATTTGACTGCTTTTCCCTTCTTCATCAAGTATTTGCTCTGACTGCAACACATCGGTAGCGATTTCTGGCGCTTCTTCTGGCCAAAACCACTTGCGTCCAAAAGAGAATTTGTCCCAAGTCTTGGGTGTAAAATCTGTTTGGCGGCGCGTGACGTAATATTGAACTTTGCCACCTTCTACCGGAGAACCAAATAGATAACTACTAGCAGCTTTTGCTTCTACCTTGTCGCCAATTGCTGCAAATTCTTTATCTAGAGCGAGATCGACCTTGAAATTCGGCGGTTTAAATTCAGCAATGCGAAATTCTCCTGATATTTCGGCTCCAATGCTTGCTTTTGCCCGAATTGAATAGTAACCCAAAGCTCGCTCCGGTTTAATGGGCAATTCTAAAGAAAACGTACCAAATTCGTTAGTTGTTTGACTGCCCAAATCTGTCTTTTTACCGTCAGGATCTTCTAGGGTGACTGCATAGCGACTATTTTTATCTTGCTTGAGAATCCCTCCTTGCAGATAGTACGCCATCCCTGTAAACCAAGCTTTTTCGCCTGGTTGGTAAAGCTGTCTATCGGAAAAAATTACCCCTCTAGACTGGAACTTACCACTATCCCAACCTGCATCTATACCGAAGTCGTAAGCGCCGCTATACTCTAGAGAACGAGCAAAAGCCCAGTCATTGGCAACACGTGCGAGCGCAAGTAACTTAGGAGCATCTTCAGAATTGCTATAACACTGCTGCAAATCTTGGCGGTTGAATAATACTGTACCAGTAGAATCTGTTTGGGCGATCGCGCAGGGTTGAGGTGGGGTTCGAGATTTTGCCTCTAACTTCGATTGATAAATCTCTACAGTTGCATCCTTAACTACCGCACCATCGCTGAGGTTATGTACTCGCACCATTCCCGAATCGGGAAACCATTGAGCAAATAAGCCTAAATTAGTTAACTGTACAAGTCCATAATTAGTAGATTCGCGCCATTGTTGTTTTCCTTCTTCTTGGTAGCTATTAGTCCGCGCTTGTACTCCATAAGCCAACATCCCCGTAGCAGCGCCGAATTGTTTTTGTAAAGGTACAGCTATGTCTTTGTATTGATTTTTTTTGCTAGATACCTGAAAACTTTGCCAACTAGCCGGGTTAGGCAATAAATCCTTACCTTCTCCTCTGGGATAAGCGGAATCAGTATAAACCAAATCCGTAGGCTGCACTACTTGATAAGCGGCTTTATACTTCGATTCTGGCAGATTAATTGTTGAGATATTTAGTTGTAAATTCTTACCAGATGGAAAAATATTTAAGTCGGAAGGAACCCATATATCGCCAGCTAAATCGCCAGTTTGATATTTTACTGTTATGGGTTTGCCTAAAGTTTGCCCAAACTTATCTTGAATCTTTGCACCTAGAGTAACTGTATAAGTAGTTTGTGGCTCTAAGGCATAAGGGTTGAGATTGACAATCTTATCGCCTTCATACACTTGGACTAATCGCGGAGTTTTCTTAGGGGCGGGGGTAACAGTAATATCTTCACTAGAGGATGCTACTAAAGGATTATTAAATTGCAATTGGGCGCTACCTTTAGTAAATCGTCCAAAAGTACCGCCAGCATCCGGTTGTCCGATAAAGTTGATATGCTCAAAAGCAAGAGGCGCGTAAGTTGCAACCTTGCTTGTAAAAGGCATTGCACTAAGCAAATTACCATCAAGACTCCGCAAACCAGAACCCACTTCCCAGCGATAAGTAGTTGCTTTGGTTAGCGTTTGACGGGGTTCTAAGCTATAAACCCAATTGCGAGTAGATGGATCGAACTTTTCTTCCGGTTCGATAGCTGCCAATTTTTCTTCCTCGTCCAAAGCAACATTAAAGGAAATACTTTGCTTTTTTCCTTCAGGAATCAGCTTTACACGCTCCTTGAGTGTATCGAGGTTTAGTTCTACATTCGAGGTAAATTTTAGTTTGGGCTTAATATCAATTGGTTCAACTTCGCCACTTTCGCTAGTTCCAGGCAAATTAGTTAATTTAATTGCTTCCGTATTAAAAGTCCAGGCTAAATCTTGCTCTAAACGGTGATTTTTTAAGTTTGCGAGTCCTGCTTTGAGAGTAACCTGTACTCGCGTTGCTTTCGGGAGTGCGGATTGCGCTTGAAAACCTACCATCCGGGGAGTAAGAAAGCGAAATTGTCCTTTTAAAGGCGGAAAAATTGCTATTTTTTGCAGAATTTGCTGTTGATTGGGGCTATCAATACTTTCAACTGGAATTAAAGCTTCCTTGAAACGGATGCGAATTTGCGATCGCACTCCAGTTTCACCTACCGGGCTAATTTGTTCAATCCAATCGGGTAATTGCGGCGTAGGTAAAGGAGCAACCAAAGGGAGAGGCTCGTTTCCAGAGATATTAGCAACATTGCAGCTTGCTATGCCTAATAGGATAGAAAGCGCTAATAATACCTGTATCCCATATCTAACAATAGCTTGCATAATTTTCCTTGACCACCCCTGCATCGATTAAAGCCTACAAATTGACTAATCAGGGCGATCGCAAAGTTCCTTAATCAAAGCAGATACTCCCAATACTTGGCTCGTCTATCGATTTCCGCATTTTGTGAGTAATTAATAGTGAAGTTTATTGGAAAGCTGCGACAACGCACGCCTAGATAAATGCGACTGAGATTGTTTTGTTCAATCGCTTCTCTAAGCGTAAAATTTGCTGCATATCGCGGACGGGTAGCACCAGTATTATCTACAGCCTTACGACGAAATTCCGGGTCACGCTCAATAATATCGTTTTTGCCACATTCAATTACCTGGTCGAAAGCAAGGGCATACTCAACGCTATTCAAGGCTGGTGGTGGAGCTAAAGGCGCATCATTTACAACGCCATTAAGCGCGCAAAAGGCTTAACTTGTCCCCAAGTACGACCAAGAGTTATTTGCTTCGGATTAAGAGGATCGGGACGGTGGCGACCAGGCTCTAGACTAAAGTTACTATCCATATCTGGCGCACTAGAACCATCTTTGACACGAAAATCGAACCAGGCAGCCGCAACGTGCCTACCATAGTTCAATGCTTCCGAGTTAACTCCAATAGTAAGCCGTGCAGTTTCTGTAGAAATGAATTGAACGAAGTCAGGATAAAGTCTCTCTGCCGCGAGGATACCAGCCCCTAGGAGTGCCGCCGTTCCTGTTGCTTCGTCCTTGCCGATTCCTTCGGGTGGATGCGGTAGGTTTCCAAGTTGGGGATTAAGTTGTCCTGTAACTTTTGCATAAGCATCATGGGCAGCAAAGTGAATAATAGCCAATGCCCTAGAAGTTTTGGTAGGGCCCGCATTATTAGGTGCTTTGTGGCAATCGTTAAAGCTGAAATCTTTGGCAACTAGGTTAAGAGCTAATTTGTTAATACTCAGAATACTCATTGAAGTCCTCCGGATCTCAAAATGAAGTGCTTTGTCTAAATATGTTTTCAATTCGCACCCTTGAGATTTAGCAAAAAAACTCAAAACTCATTACAAATCTGCTAAAGCAGTTTTTTTGTCAAAAAGCTAAAATTCAGGCATTAGATCCAAGGGCAAGCCGTCATGCCACAGTACGACCCATTGCAATACCTACCATCTGCAACCGAACTGCCGGATTCTGACGATACACCTGTGGATAATGAATTTAAAGACCTAATTCCCGGCTTACTGCGTTCAATCTTAGCTTTGCTGTGGAAAGATCGCCAAGACTGTTTTTTTGGCATAGATATGGGCATTTATTACAGCTACACGCCCAAAGTCCGCCCAACTCCTCTAGTTCCCGATAGTTTCCTCAGTATTGGCGTACCAAGGCGGAGAAACAACAAAGGGCGCTTAAGTTACGTACTGTGGGAAGAAAATAATATTGTCCCATTAATAGTTTGGTAGTGCCAAATATGTAAGGATAAGTGGAAAGATTATGTAGAGAGAGTTGTATGAGTGAAGAGAAGCTAAACTGTCCAAAATGCGGGTCAGAAAGAATAGTAAAAAATGGCTTCATCCACAACGGC